>JAGQRL010000275.1 GCA_020425485.1 Rhodospirillaceae bacterium | reverse complement strand
CATCGCACTCCGCCATGCCGAGCACGGCGAGGTCGAGCCCGCCGCCGTCGTAGAAGTCGAACTGCTGGTTCTGGTCGAGGATGGCGTCGGCGTTCACCCCGGCGCCGAAATTGGGGCCGCTGGCCAGCACCCCGCCGATCACGCCGGATTCCGCCGTCAGGGTGATGTAGTCGAGGATCTTCTCCTCCGCCGCCACCGCCGCCACGCTTTCCGGCACGCCGACGCCGAGATTGACGATGCCGTTGGGCGGCAGCTCGAAGGCGGCGCGCCGGCCGATCACCTTGCGCGCATCCAGCGGGCTCGGCGGCAGCGTTTCCATGGGCACGCGGATGCGCCCGGCGAGTGCCGGGTCGTACTGGGTGGCGTAGCTCTGCCGGTGCAGTTCCGGCGGGGCGACGACGATACAGTCCACCATGATCCCCGGCACATGCACCTGGCGCGGGTTGAGCGAGCCGCGCTCGGCGATGCGCTCCACCTGGGCGATGACGATGCCGTTGGAGTTCTTCGCCGCCATCGCCTGGGTCAGGTTGTCGAGCGTCAGCGATTCCTTCTCCATGGTGATGTTGCCCATGGTGTCCGCCGTGGTGCCGCGGATGAAGGCCACGTTCACCGGGGCGACCTTGATGAACAGCCACTCCTCGCCGTCCACCTCCACCACGCTGGCGATGTCGCGCTTGGTGATCTCGTTCACCCGGCCGCCTTCCAGGCGCGGGTCCACGAAAGTGTGCAGCCCCACCTTGAAGAAGGCGCCGGGCTTGCCGGCCGCCAGGTTGCGGTAGAGCTGGGACACCACGCCCTGGGGCAGGTTGTAGGCCTGGATCTTGTTGTCCAGCGCCAGCCTGGTGACCTTGGGCATGCGCCCCCAGTTGCCGGCCACCACCCGGCGCAGCATGCCTTCATGGCCCAGCCGGTTGAGCCCCTGCTCCTTGCCGTCGGCCTGGCCGGCAGCGGCGAACAGGGTGAGGTTCTTGGGCGAACCGGTTTCCAGGAACCGGCGCTCCAGTGCTTCCAGCAGGGCTTCGGGAATGCCCGACTGCACGAAGCCGTTGCAGCAGATGGTGTCGCCGTCGTGCACCAGCGCCACCGCCTGGTCGGCGGTGACGATCTTGGACTTCTTTGGCCGGCCAGCCATACGCGTTTCCCCCATAACGCAAGCGCCCCTTTATTGGCCGCGCGGATGCCTAGCTTGCTGCCAGGTCTGCCGTCGCGGTCATGGCGGTCTTTCCGTCCGGTCCCTGGGCTTCCAGGGCCACCTGGGCCTGGCCGTCCGGTCCGGTTTGTTGGGTGCCGATCAGGCGGAACGGCCCCAGGTCGAACAGCGGGGCCTTGCCCCGGAAGGTGTAGCCGGCCACCGGCCGGCCGGCATTGTCCCGCGCCAGGTGCAACAGCAGCAGGGCGGTCAGCGGCCCATGCACCACCAGGCCGGGATAGCCTTCCTCGGCCATCGCATAGGGCCGGTCGTAGTGGATGCGGTGGGCGTTGAAGGTGAGAGCGGAAAAGCGGAACAGCAGCCGCGGATCGGGCGTGACAACCTTGGTCCAGGCACCCTCCGGGGCCGCCGGCCAGGCGTCCAGCGCCTGCGGGGCGGGCACCGTGGCACCGGGCTCGCGGTAGACGATGTCCTGCTCTTCCTCGATGCACACCCGGCTGTCCTGGACCACGCGGTAGCGCACCGTAACGAAGGCAAGCCGGCCGCTGCCGCCGTGCTTTTCCGCCACGTTCACCACCTCGCCCTCGCGGGTGGCCGGCCGGCCGATCAACAGCGGCGCGGGAAAGCGCACCCGCGCGCCGGCGAACATGCGCCGCGGCAGGTCCACCGGCGGCATGAAACCGCCCTTGGGCGGATGCCCGTCGGAGCCCAAGGCAGAGGTGGCCGCCCGCGGCAGGAAGTAGAACCAGTGCCACAGGGGCGGCAGGGGATCGCCCGTGCCCAGCGCATCGGTGGGCAGGTCCAAGGTGGCGGCGATCGCCTCCACCTGGGCTTCCGCGATCAGATCGTCGCGCGTCTCGGCAGAGCCGATCCAGGCGCGATAGTCCGTGGCGTCGTCGGCCATCCGTGCCCTCCTCACACCACGTCGATGGGGCCGCCGACCACCCGGCGGTCGCGCAGCTCACCGATCTGGCGGTCGCTGAACCCCAGGTCGCCGCCGAGGATCTCGTCGGTATGCTCGCCCAGCAGCGGTGCCCGCACCGGCACCTGGCGCGGCGATTCGCTGAACGACAGGGGCGATCCCGGCACCAGGTAGCGGCCGATGCCCGGCTGGTCGAGTTCGGAGAACATGGGGTTGGCGGTGGAACAGCGCGGATCCTGCTCCACCAGCTGGGTGAAGGTCTGGTACGGCCCCCAGCACACGCCGGTGCCGTCGAACGCATCGCCGATCTGGGCCAGCGTGCGCGCTTCGCACCACGGCTTGAGGATCGCCGTGATGGCGTCGGACGCCTTGAAGCGGTCGCCTTCCTTGCCGAAGTCGTAGGCCAGCAGCGCCTCCAGGGCGGTGAATTTGGGCGCCAGCCCGGTGGCCTTGCCCAGCTCCACCCACATCCGGTCGGTGACCACGACGATGTAGATGCGCCGGCCGTCCAGCGTCTCGAAATCGCAGCCGTAGGAGCCGTACAGGTAGTTGCCGTGGGCGCGGCGATCCTGGTGGTTGATCTGCACTTCCTGGATGTAGCCCAGGTTGCCGGCCATGGCGATGGCGATGTCCGCCAGCGCCACCTGCACATGCTGGCCCGCTCCCTGCACCCGGCGAAAGCGTTCCGCGGCGACGATGGCCAGCGACAGGTGGATGCCGGCAATGGCATCCCAGGCCGGCAGCACGTGGTTCACCGGGTTCACCGGGGCGTTGCCGTGGGGCATGCCGGTGACGAAGGGGAAGCCGACGGCGCAGTTGACCGTGTAGTCCACCGCCGATGTGCCGTCCGGATTGCCCAGCAGGTTGACGACGATGACGTCGTCGCGCTTGGCCTTCAGGGCTTCGTAGCTCTGCCAGCCACGCGAGGGGAAATTGCTGAGATAGATGCCGTTGCCCTCGCCCTCCGCACCGATCAGCGCGGTGACGATCTCGCGGCCTTCGGGCTGGCGGGTGTCGACGGCGAGCGAGCGCTTGCCCTTGTTGAGCCCCGCCCAATAGAGGCTGCGGCCCTCCTGGGTGACCGGCCAGCGATGCGCATCCAGCCCGCCCGACAGCGGATCGAAGCGGATCACGTCGGCCCCCATCTGGGCCAGCGTCATCCCGCCCAAGGGGGCCGCGACGAAGGCCGATCCTTCGATAATGCGCAACCCATCCAGGATTCTATTCATCCGTCTCCCCGCATAAGTTGTTGGTTCTCTTGAAAAAAATGGTCTCGTAACGCG
Organism: Rhodospirillaceae bacterium; assembly: GCA_020425485.1. Classification (GTDB taxonomy): domain Bacteria; phylum Pseudomonadota; class Alphaproteobacteria; order DSM-16000; family Inquilinaceae; genus JACKIH01. The sequence continues at coordinate 4,981 of JAGQRL010000275.1, read as the reverse complement.
TCGGCGCCACGGACCGTGCCTAGAGTACCAACCAATCTCACTTTGATGCCATAGGGAACCGTGCGCGCCGGGTCCGTGGCCCATGGCTCGCCCGCGAAGTGTATCATGGCCACGGCCGGGAGGGGGGACCCGCTGTCACCGAAGGTGTTCCGATGATCGAGATCGATCGCAACATCTGGCTCGTCGACGGGCCGAACGTGAGCTTCTACGGCTTTGCCTACCCCACCCGCATGGTGGTGGTGCGGCTGGCCACGGGTGCCGTGTGGGTGTGGTCGCCCATTGCGCTCACCGAAGCGCTGCGGGCGGAGATCGACCTCCTGGGGCCGGTCGCCCACCTGGTCAGCCCCAACAAGCTGCATCACCTCTACCTCGCCGACTGGCAGGCCGCCTTTCCCACAGCCAAGCTGTGGGGGCCGGCCACCACCATCAAGAAGAAGCCGGAGCTGACCTTCCAGCCGCCGCTTACCGGCGAGGCGCCGGAGGCGTGGGCGGAGGAGATCGCCCAGTTCCACTTCTGCGGCTCGTCCTTCATGGACGAGGTGGTGTTCTGCCACCTGCCCTCGCGTACCGCCATCTTCGCCGACCTGTCGGAGAACTTCTCCGACAGCTTCATCCGCGCCTACTGGTCGTGGTGGCAGCGGCCGATCGCACGGCTGTGGAAGATCGTCGAGCCCTACGGCTACGCACCCTTGGAATGGCGCTGGAGCTGGCGGGAGAAGGTGGAGGACCGGCGCACCCTGAAGCGGCTGCTGGCGCTGAAGCCGGAGCGCGTGGTGATGGCCCACGGCACCTGGCAGCGCAGCGGCGGCACCGCCTATCTGGAACGCGCGTTGCGCTGGCTGCTGTAAGCAGCACTTGCACGCCAGACCTGCGCTGCCGGCGCGATGGCTGGCGGCCCTCCCTGCGTGGAAGAGGTGCGGCCGGGCGGCACTGTCGCCGCCCCCGCTGCCCATCGACCCGCCGGGGAGACCTTCCATGCGCGCCATCACCTGGACCTTCTGGGGCCTGCTCGCCCTGCTCAGCGGTGCCTGGCTGATGGCCGACCCGCGGCTGTTCACCGCCACCGGCTTCTTTGCCGTGCGCGATATGGCCACCCAGGCCACCGGCCTCCTGGCCATCGGCTGCATGAGCGTCGCCATGGTGCTGGCGGTCCGGCCGCGCTGGCCGGAACGCACGCTGGGCGGGCTCGACAAGATGTACCGGCTGCACAAGTGGCTGGGCATCGGGGGCGTCGTCTTTGCCGTTCTCCACTGGCTGTGGGTGGAAGCGCCGAAATGGGCGGTGGGCTGGGGCCTGCTGGAACGCTCCGGCCACGGCCCGCGCGAGGCTGTCGCCAACCCGGTGGAACAGGCGCTGCTCAACCTGCGCAGCCCCGCCGAAGGCATCGGCGAATGGGCGTTCTACGGCCTCCTGGCGCTGGCCAGCCTGGCGCTGATCCGCTGGTTTCCCTATCGCCTGGCGTTCAAGGCCCACCGGCTGATGGCGGTGGCCTATCTGGCGCTGGCCTTCCACGCCGTGGTGCTGGTGAAGTTCAGCTACTGGACGACGCCGGTCGGCCTGGTGCTGGCGCCGCTGCTGGCCGCCGGCGTGGTGTCTGCCGTGCTGGTGCTGTTTGGCCGCGTCGGCGCCAACCGCCGGGTGGGCGGCCGCATCGCCGGCCTGCGCAGCTATCCCGGCTTGCACGCGCTGGAAGTGGATGTGGCGCTCGACCGCGGCTGGCCCGGCCACGATGCCGGCCAGTTCGCTTTCCTCACCACCGATGCCTCCGAAGGCAGCCACCCCTACACCATCGCGTCGGCCTGGGACCGGCAGAACCCGCACCTCACCTTCGTCATCAAGGCGCTGGGCGACCACACCAGCCGGCTTGCCGAGACCCTGACGGTGGGCCAGCCGGTGACGGTGGAAGGCCCCTATGGCTGCTTCACCTTCGGCGAAGCACCCACTGCCGACCGGCAGATCTGGGTGGGCGGCGGCATCGGCCTCACCCCCTTCATCGCCCGCATGCGCCAGCTTGCCACCGGCCGCACGACGCGAACAGAGGCGGAGGCGGGGACGGGCACTCCAAGGGTCGATTTCTTCCACACCACCAAGGAGGTGGACGATGCCGCCCTGGCCCGGCTGGCAACCGAGGCGGAGGCGGCGGGCGTGCGCCTGCATGTGCTGGTGGACGGCCGCGACGGCCTGCTGACCGGGGCGCGCATCCGCAAGGCGGTGCCGGACTGGGCGGCGGCCAGCCTGTGGTTCTGCGGCCCGGCCGGGTTCGGCGCGGCGCTGAAGGAGGATTTCGCCTCCCACGGCCTGGCGGTGGACACCTGCTTCCACCAGGAGCTGTTCGCCATGCGGTGAGTTTCCGCCGCCACGGTTCGGTGTGGCTTCAACCGCAAATGCCCTGGCGGCGGCGGGCGCGCCGGGTCGCTACCCGTGCCATCATGTAGAACGTCAATGGCTACGATTTTTACGCGTCCCCGGATTGTCGAATACCCCTAGTCGTGATCAGGTCTTGCCGCCACAGGGGGTCGCCCCGGCCGCACGCCGCCGCTCGGGCGGCCCGCGCCAAGCGCGCCCACGCCAACGCTATACGGAGCACCATTATGCTGGAGGTTCGGGCCGACGTTCTGGCCGATACTGCCGGGACTGTTCAGGAGAAGGCGGACGGGATGTTTACCGACGAAATGGTGCACAAGGCATTGCAGACCTGGTGCGACAACGTCGTGGCGGTCGGCAAGGTCCACGTCGACGGCGGCGATGCCCGCGCGTTCTCGGCAAAGGTGCTGAGCGACAACTACGACTATGACAACGGCAAAGTCCTGTTCAAGCCAACCTTGGCCCATGGCACGCAAACTTACCGTCCCACCAAGGAAGGCGCCCTCGCCTACTTCGTCGGCGGAGATGAAAATTTCCCGAACGACAAAGGCTTCAAACTCAAGCCTTGGGTGAAAGTTTGGTACAGCAAGCTGGATTACATCCTGCACGGCAATCTGGCGATCGTGCAGTGCAATGTCCATTTCATTGGCGGAGACGATAGCCACATCTTCGTCAACAAGAGCTTCGTCTTCAAGCAATGCGACGACGGCCGTGTGCGGATCATCCTGCACCAGTCTTCCCTGCCCTATCAGCCCTGACGCCCCCCCCCCTGCGGCAGCAAAGCACGCTCCGGCGTAAAGACGCGCCGCGGGCGTAGCCGGCACCAAGCCCGCTCCCAAGCTGTTGATTGGCGCAACGGCCCGACGCCGCGTAAGCGGGATCACCGGTGCCGGCCCCTTGCCGCCTGAGGCGCAGATCGCCGCCACGGTGTAGACTTTCGGCCCCTTCTTCTTGGGACGCACCGCCATGGCCCGCGCCATCCGCCTTGTCGCCGTCGCCCTCCTGCTGCTGACCTGGGCCGCGACGGCCGGCCGGCCCGCCTTCGCCCAGGCCGATACCGGCAGCGTGCCGACCAGCGAGGAGGAGCTGGCCCGCCTGTCGGATGCCGAGTTGCGGGCGCTGCTGCTGGAGCGCCTGGAGGCACCGCAGGAGGAGGAGACCGGCACCTTCAACCCCGCCGACACGGCCTTTGCCCTGCAAGCGGCCCTGGCCGAGCTGCGCGGCCGGCTGGGCGAGATCCTCGGCACCTACGACCAGCTTCCCGGGGCACTCGGCCGCGCCGCCGTCAGCCTAGTGGACAGCGAGGAGGGCAGCTTCGCGCGCTTCGCCGGCCTGTTCGCCCTGGCGCTCGCCGCCGGGGCCGCGGCGGAACTGCTGGTGCGCCGGCGCACCCGGGCGGCCAACGCCGCCGAGGCGGACGCCGCCGCGGTGTTCGAGCCGGCCGCTGCGGAGGCTGTCGGACCGCCCGCCCTGGCCGCCCGGCTGAGCCATGCCGTCGCCGCCGCTGCCGGCCATTTCCTGCTGGTGGCGCTGTTTTCCGGCGTCGCCGCCACCCTCTTCCTGGTGGCGCATGACGGCCCCAACCGGGAGCGCGTGACCTTCGCCTTCTACCTCGCCGCCATCGTCGTGCTGCGGGTGATCGGCGGCATCTCCCGCGCCTACACCGCCCCCGCGGCGCCGCGGTGGCGCATCCCCGCCTACAGCGATGGCGAGGCGCGGCGCGTCCACACCGGTGTGCTGGCCACCATGGCGGTGGGCGCCTTCGGCTTCTTCACCTGCTCGGTGTTCGCGGTGCTGGGCGTGCATGGCGACGTGCACCTGCTGTTCTTGATGTCGGTCGGCACGCTGCTCACCCTCTGCCTGGCCGCCGCCTTTCTGGCGAGCCGCCGGGCCATCGCCCACGATCTGGGCGCCGATGGTGGCTGGGGAGAGATCGCCGCCGGCCCCACGCGCCGGCGCATCGCCCGCATGGCCCCGTGGGGGATGGCCGTGGGCACGCTGCTGATCTGGTGCTGGCTGGTCTCCACCAGCCTGCTCGGCGGCCCGCCGCTGTTCGGCGCCGGGCTCGGCACCATCGGGCTGCTGGTGCTGTGGCCGAGCCTGGATGCCGCCCTGGCGCGCGAAGCCCTGCGCACCGCCGCCACCGCCGGCGCACTGACCCCGGCGGTGCTGACGGTGGCGCGGGTGGCGCTGGCCGTCGTCGTCCTGCTGCTGCTGGCCGTCGCCTGGCGCATCGACCTGACGCACGAAGGCTCCGGCCTGTGGGCGGCCACCGTGCGCAGCGCCCTGGAGGTCGGCACGGTGGTGCTGGTGGCCTATGCCGGCTGGGCGGCGCTGAGGCTGTGGATCGACCGGCGCATCGCCCTGGAGGACGCCCAGGCGGTGAGCGACGGCGTCGACCCGGCGGAGGCGGAGATCGGCGGCGTCGGCCTGTCGCGCATGCGCACGCTGCTGCCGCTGTTCAAGCGGGCCGGCCAGGCGACCATCCTGGTGATCGCGGTGCTGGTGGTGCTGTCTTCCCTCGGCGTCGCCATCGCCCCGGTGCTGGCCGGCGCCGGCGTGGTGGGCATCGCCATCGGCTTCGGCTCCCAAACCCTGGTGCGGGACATCGTGTCGG
>JAGQRL010000274.1:6776-7542 GCA_020425485.1 Rhodospirillaceae bacterium | reverse complement strand
TGCCGGTGATGAAGGCGGTGCGGGTTGCCGAGCCGGCGGACCTGGACCATGTGCCGGCCCATGCCGCGGTGGCCGACCGCCTGCTGTTCGATGCCAAGCCGCCGCAGAACGTGGCGGCCCTGCCCGGCGGCAACGGCATCCCGTTCGACTGGTCGATCCTCGCCGGAAAGCACTGGCCGGTGCCGTGGATGCTGTCCGGCGGCCTGACGGTGGACAATGTCGGCGAGGCCCTGGCCGACACCGGCGCCACCGCCGTTGACGTGTCCTCCGGTGTGGAGTCACGACCAGGGGTAAAGGACCCCGCCAAGATCGCCGCCTTCATGCGCGCCGTCACCGCCGCCGCCGTTGGCAGCGAGGTTTCAGCGCTCTAGGCTGCCCCCGTCACACACTGCCCGCACCAGGAAGACCGCGCGATGTCCGCTCAGCCCCAGGGCGCCGTTCCCAACACCTACCGTGCCGGCCCCGACGAGCGCGGCCGCTTCGGCATCTATGGCGGCCGCTTCGTCGCCGAAACCCTGATGCCGCTGATCTTGGAGGTGGAGAAGGCTTACGACGCCGCCCAGAACGATCCGGCCTTCCAGGCGGAAATGGATCAGTACCTCGCCCACTATGTCGGCCGGCCGAGCCCGCTCTACCACGCCGCCCGGCTGACCGCCCATTTCGGCGGCGCCAAGATCTACTTCAAGCGGGACGAACTGAACCACACCGGCTCGCACAAGGTGAACAACTGCATCGGCCAGATCCTGCTGGCCAAGCGCATGGGCAA
>JAGQRL010000274.1:0-6661 GCA_020425485.1 Rhodospirillaceae bacterium | reverse complement strand
TCTTCCGCATGAAGCTGCTGGGGGCGAAGGTGGTGCCGGTGCAAAGCGGCAGCCGCACCCTGAAGGACGCCATGAACGAGGCGCTGCGGGACTGGGTCGCCAATGTCGACGACACCTACTACCTGATCGGCACCGTGGCGGGCCCGCACCCCTACCCCACCATGGTGCGCAACTTCCAATCCATCATCGGCACCGAGGTGCGCCAGCAGATGCAGGAGGCCGAAGGGCGCCTGCCCGACAGCCTGGTGGCCTGCATCGGCGGCGGCTCCAACGCCATGGGCCTGTTCCACCCCTTCCTCGATGAGCCGACAGTGGCCATCCATGCGGTGGAAGCGGCCGGCTGCGGGCTGGATACCGGCAAGCATGCCGCCTCGCTCACCGGCGGGTCGCCCGGCGTACTCCACGGCAACCGCACCTATCTGCTGCAGAACGACGACGGCCAGATCCTCGATGCCCACTCGATTTCCGCCGGGCTCGACTATCCCGGCATCGGGCCGGAGCATTCGTGGCTGCGCGATGTGGGGCGGGTGAACTACGTGTCGGCCACCGATGCCGAAGCGCTGGCCGCCTTCAGCCTGTGCTCGCGCCTGGAAGGCATCATCCCGGCACTGGAACCGGCCCATGCGCTGGCCCATGTGACGCGCCTGGCGCCCACCCTGCCCAAGGATCACCTGCTGGTGATGAACATGTGCGGCCGCGGCGACAAGGACATCTTCACCGTCGCCGACGCCCTTGAGGTGCCCATGTGATGAGCGAGACCGCCGCCGCCACCGCCACCGCCACGCCGATCCCGGCACCGGTTACCGACCGCATCGCCCGCCGCTTCGCCGCGCTGCGCGCCCAGGGCCGCGCCGGCCTGGTGACCTTCATCACCGCCGGCGATCCCGACCCGGAGAGTGCCGCCGCCCTGCTGGCCGCCCTGCCGGCGGCCGGGGCCGACGTGATCGAGCTGGGCATGCCCTTCAGCGATCCCATGGCCGACGGACCGGCGATCCAGGCCTCCAGCCAGCGCGCACTCGCCGCCGGCATGACGCTGCCCAAGACGCTGGCCATGGTGCGGGCGTTCCGCGCCGGCGATGGCGATACGCCGATCATCCTGATGGGCTACTTCAACCCCATCTACCGCTACGGCACGGACCGCTTCATCGCCGATGCGCTGGCCGCCGGGGTGGACGGGGTGATCGTCGTCGACCTGCCGCCGGAAGAGGACGAGGAGCTGTGCGGCCCGGCCTTGGACGCCGGCCTGCATTTCGTGCGCCTGGCCACGCCGACCACCGACGACCGGCGCCTGCCCAAGGTGCTGGAGCATTCCTCGGGCTTTCTCTACTACGTCGCCATCGCCGGCATCACCGGCACGCGCTCGGCCAATGCCGAGGTGGTGTCCGGTGCCGTGGCCCGCCTGCGCCGTTCCACCGATCTGCCGATCGCCGTCGGATTCGGCATCAGAACCCCGGAACAAGCGGCCGAGATCGCGCGTTTTGCAGATGCGGCCGTGGTGGGGTCCGCCATCGTCGACCGCATCGCCCGCTGGGCCGAGCAGCCCACCGGCGGCACCGCCGGCCTGGTCGATCCCATCGCCGGCTTCGCGCGCCAACTGGCCGATGGCGTGCATGGTGCCCGGCAGGGGTAGGTACCCGGCGATGCGGCGTTGTGGCTTGACCCTTCGGCTGTCAGGGTCATGTATGCATGGTGTGCGGGCCGGTGCGTACGTATGGCCCAGAACCCCGAAGCGGGGCAGCACCAGCTCGGGTACGCCATGAGAGGGGCAAGCACGCCGTGAACTGGCTGACCAATTTCGTCCGCCCGAAGATCCGCGCCCTGGTGGCGCCGTCGGACACGCGGGACACCCTGTGGGTCAAGTGCCCCGGCTGCGAGGCCATGGTGTTCCACCGGGACCTGACGGCGAACCTGCAGGTGTGCCCGGAATGCAACCACCACATGCGGCTGCCGGTGCGCGATCGCCTGGCGCTGCTGTTCGATGGCGGCACCTACGATCTGTCGGAACCGCCCAAGGTGGCGGTGGATCCGCTGCGCTTCCGCGATTCGCGCCGCTATACCGAGCGCCTGCGCGAAGCCCAGAACAAGACCGGCCGGTCCGATGCCATCCTGGTGGCCAGCGGCACCATCGGCGGGCTGCGCGTGGTGGCGGCCGCCCTCGATTTCGAGTTCATGGGCGGCTCCATGGGCCTGGCCGTGGGCGAGGGCTTCTGCCAGGCCGGCAATCTGGCGGTGCTGAAGGACGCGGCGTTCATCGCCATTCCGTCCACCGGCGGTGCGCGCATGCAGGAAGGCATCCTCTCGCTGATGCAGATGCCGCGCACGGTGATCGCGGTGCAGCGGGTGCGCGAAGCCGGCCTGCCCTACATCGTGCTGCTGACCGACCCGACCACGGGCGGCGTGACCGCCTCCTTCGCCATGCTGGGCGATCTGCACATCGCCGAGCCGGGCGCCCGCATCGGCTTTGCCGGCGCGCGGGTGATCGAGGAAACCATCCGCCAGACCCTGCCGGACGGCTTCCAGCGGGCCGAATACCTGCGCGACCACGGCATGGTGGACATGGTGGTGCACCGGCGCGAGCTGCGCGGCCGCCTGGTCCAGGTGCTCGACCTGCTGCGTCGGCCGGTGGTGGAGGAAGTCACCGCCGAAGCGACGGAGAACGGCAATGGCGAGGGCGCCGATGCGGCAGCGGTCGGCGAGGCCATGGCCGAAACGGCACCGGAGCGGCTGATCGAAAACGCCGGGGTGGCGGCCATGGAAGCCGCCGAGCCGGAAGCGGAGCGCTCCATCCCACCGGCTGCCGAGCTGGCCCCCCATGTGGACCTGACGCGTTACCGCGAGCGTGACCGAGAGCGTGAGCGGGAGCGCGAACCGGAGCCCGACCTCCATCACGGTCCGCGGCTGAGCGGAACGCCGGCCGAGTAGACCCCCACGTGACCGCCTTTCCCGCCGCCGAGGCGCCGCCCGAGGCACCGCTGCCGAGCCCGGCGATCGACCGGGCCTTGCAGCGCCTGATGGCGCTCCACCCCAAGAAGATCGACCTGTCGCTCGGCCGCATGTATCGGCTGCTCGGCGAGCTTGGCAATCCACACCTGAAGCTGCCGCCGGTGATCCATGTGGCGGGCACCAACGGCAAGGGCTCCACCGTGGCTTTCCTCAAGGCCATGCTGGGGGCCGCGGGCCTGCACGTACACACGTACACCTCCCCGCACCTGGTGCGCTTCAACGAGCGCATCGGGCTGGCGGGGGCGGCCATCGGCGACGACGCCCTGGCCGACGTGCTGGACCGCTGCGAACAGGTGAACGGCGGCCAGCCCATCACCTTTTTCGAGGTCACCACCTGTGCCGCCTTCCTGGCCTTCGCCGAGGTGCCGGCCGACATGCTGGTGCTGGAAGTGGGGCTGGGCGGACGGCTGGACGCCACCAACGTGATCGAACGGCCGGTGGCCACCGCGATCACCCGCATCTCCATGGACCACATGCAGTTCCTGGGGGACACGCTGGCGGCCATCGCCGGCGAGAAGGCGGGCATCCTGAAGGCGGGCGTGCCGGCGGTGATCGGCCCCCAGCCGGATGCCGAGGTGCGCCGCACGCTGGCCGAAGCGGTGGCCCGCACCGGTGCGGACGGCCGCATCCATGGCCGCGACTGGACGGTCGATCCGCTGGCCGATGGCTTCCGCCTCACCGCTGGGGGCAGCGCCCGCACCTTTGCCGCACCGGTGCTGCCCGGCCGCCACCAGCTCGACAACGCCGCCACAGCCGTGCTGTGCGCCGACTGCGTGCTCGGCCCTTGCGGCGATGGCGCGATCCGCGCCGGGCTGGCCCAGGCGGTGTGGCCGGGGCGGTTGCAGCGCCTTTCCCACGGCCCGGCGGTCAGTGCCGCCGCACCCGGCTGGGAGGTGTGGCTCGACGGCGGCCATAACGACAGCGCCGGCGAAGCCCTCGCCGCCTGGCTGGAGGCGGCACCGCTGCGGCCGCTGCTGCTGGTGGTGGGCATGCTGGAAAGCAAGGAGCCCACGGCCTTCCTCAGCCCCCTGGCGCGCCACGCCGATGCCATCGCGGTGCTGCACATCCCCGCCCAGGAGGCGAGCTTCCCGGTGGCCGCCCTGGCCGACCATGCGCGCGCGGCCGGCATCGCCCGGGTGGAAACGGTGGGCAGCGTCGCCGAAGCCGTGGCCCTCTCGGCGGGCCTTGCCGGCCCCGGCCGGGTGCTGATCACCGGCTCGCTCTACCTCGCCGGCGCGGTGCTGGCGGAGAACGGGTAGAGCGGTTCAGGCCGATTGCGGCAACGGCCGCTCCCTTCCCTCACGGCGCGCCGCCGGTGGGCTCCAGGCGCTCGTAGTGCTCGGAGCGCACGCGCTGGATGATCTGACGCACATCGTCGATGGGCATGCCGATGGTCGTCAGGATGGAGCGGCCGAGCTGCAAGCTCGCTTCCAGCGTTTCCGGGACGGCACGGGTGGCACCGGCCAGTTCCAGGGCGCGCGCCTGGGCGTTGTCGTGGGCGCGCACGATCACCTCCAGGCCGGGGTATTCGTTGCGCAGCATGGTGAGGATGCGGCTGACGCGCGACGGCTGGTCGATGGTCACCACCACCATGCGGGCGCGGCCGATGCCGGCCTTGCGCAGCACCCCGATCTGGGCGGCGTTGCCGTAGAGCACGTTGGACCCGGCCGCCCGCAGCTCGGCCACCGCGCGGTGATCGAGTTCCAGCGCCAGATAGGGCACGTCCAGCCCCTTCAGCAGGCGCGCCACCGTCTGGCCGACGCGGCCGAAGCCGAGGATCACCACATGGTCCCGGAGGCCGCGGCTTTCCTCGTCCAGCGGATCGGTGCGGCTGGCGATGCGGCGGTCCAGCCAGTGCTGCGCCCGCCGCCCGGTCCAGGCCAGCAGCGGCGTCAGCGCCATGCTGGCGGCCACCGTGGCGATCATGGTCTGAGCCACCAGGTTGGGCAGCAGGCCGTTGGCCAAGGCCAGGCCGACGATGACGAAGGCGAACTCGCCGCCGGTCGACAGCAGCAGGGCGATGCGGATGGCGATCGACAGCCCCACCTTGAACAGCCGGCACAGCGCCAGGATGATGATCGCCTTGATGGCCACCAGGCCGATCACCATCCAGGCGATCGTGCCCCACTGCATCGCCAGCACGTCGGGCGACAGGATCATGCCGATGGTCATGAAGAACAGGCCGAGCAGGATGCCCTTGAACGGCTCGATATCGGCTTCGATCTGGTGGCGGAACACGCAGCCCGCCAGCACCACGCCGGACAGGAAGGCGCCCAAAGCCATGGAAAGCCCGGCCTCGGAGGTCAGGTAGCCGGTGCCGAGTGCCGTGAAGATCACCAGGGCCACGAACACCTCGCGCCGGCGGGTGCGGGCGGCCAGGCGGAACAGGTGCGGCGTGACATAGCGGCCGATCAGCAGCACCGCGCCAACGCCCAGCACGGCCCGCATCAGGGCCGCCCCCAGCACCGAGCCCAGCTCCGCCCCTTCGCCCACCAGCGGCACCATGGCCAGGATCGGCGCCACGGCGATGTCCTGGAACAGCAGCACGGCAAAAGCGACTCGGCCGAGTCGCGTCACCATCTCGCCCTCGTCGGTGAGGATCTGGGCCACCACCGCGGTGGAGGACATGGCCAGTGCCGCCCCCAGGATCAGCGCCGTGGTCGGCGGAAAGCCGATGGCCCAGGCGGCCAGCGCCACCGCCACCCCGCAGCACAGCACCTGGGCGGTGCCGAGCCCGAAAATGTCGTGGCGCATCGCCTTCAGCCGGTCGACCGAAAGCTCAAGCCCGAGGGTGAACAGCAGGAAGACGATGCCGAATTCGGCCAGCTCGATGGCGCCGTCCAGCTCGTGGATCATGCCGGCGCCGTTGGGGCCGATGGCCATGCCCACGGCCAGATAACCCACCACGGCATTGATCCGGAGGCGCTCGACCAGCGGCATCACCACAACCACCGCCAGTACCAGTAGAGCCTGCAGGAACACGCTCACTTCCATCGGACGCCATCCTCCGCCGGCATCGGCCGCATTGACGGGCGCTCAGCGTCCGCCGCCTGGCGCGCCGCAAAAAGACATTCGGCAGTTTAGGTGTTTCGGCTATAGTGCGCGGCCCTGCCGCGGCACTATGGTGCGCCAAGGCCAGCATGGAACAGGCCTGCCGCTGCAATTTGTGCAACCAGCCCGACCGAAGACACCCAATTCGCCATGAAGCTGACCATTGAGCGCGCCAATCTCCTGAAGACCTTAAGCCATGTGCAGAGCGTGGTCGAGCGGCGCACCACCATTCCGATCCTGTCCAACGTGCTGTTGCGCGCCGAACCGGGCGTGCTGCGTCTGACCGCCACAGACATGGACATGGAGATTGTCGAATCGGTCGCCGCCGACGTGGCGGTGCCGGGAGCCGCCACCGCCCCCGCCCATGTGCTGTACGAGATCGCCCGCAAGCTGCCCGACGGCGCCCAGGTGGAGATCGACGGCACCGGCGAAGGCCAGGCGCTGCAGTTGTCCGCCGGGCGTTCGCGCTTCCGGCTGGGCAGCCTGCCGGTGGAGGACTTCCCCTCCATGAGCGAGGGCGAGATGCCCACGCGCTTCAGCTTGGCGCCGGGCGACCTGCGCCTGCTGATCGACCGCACCCGATTCGCCATCTCCACCGAGGAGACGC
>JAGQRL010000273.1:1304-2282 GCA_020425485.1 Rhodospirillaceae bacterium | reverse complement strand
CCTTGCGGCCGGGCAGGGCGGCCAGAGCCCGATCCAGCCCCGGCGAGGGCGGCAGGCACGACACGTCGATATCGTGCACGTAGTTAAGGAAGCGGGTGGGGTCGACGCCGTGTTCGGTCATCAGCCCGCGCAGGGTGGTGCCGTGGCTGCGGAAATACTGCTTCTGCAGCGCGCGCGCTTCCGTCGGCGGCAGGTCGAACGCCTCGGCAATGAACGCCGTCATCCGCCGGTCCACCTGGGCGAACAGGTTGCAGGCCGCCGGGTAGAGCGTGTTGTCCAGGTCGAACACCCAGGTGTCCACGTGCCTCAGCAGGTCGTCCCCCGTGCCGTCGTGATGCTGTGTCATGGGCGTCGGTTGCCGGGCGCCGGGTTGCGGCGGGCTCGCCGGTGCCGTCAATCGCCGTGGATCAGGGTGCCGGCACCGCCATCGGTGAAGATTTCCAGCAGCAGGGCGTGGGGCACCCGGCCGTCCAGGATCACGGCGCCGCCGACACCCTGGTTCACCGCTTCCAGGCAGGTTTCCACCTTGGGGATCATGCCGCCGGTGATGGTGCTGTCGCCCATGAGGGCGCGCGCCTTCGACACCGTGAGGTCGGAAATCACCTGGCCGTCCTTGTCCTTCACCCCCGGCACATCGGTGAGCAGGAACAGGCGGGAGGCACCCAGCGCCCCGGCCACCGCTCCGGCCACGGTGTCGGCATTGATGTTGAACGTCTCGCCCGACGGCCCCAGGCCGATGGGGGCGATCACCGGGATGAACTCGCTGCCCTCGAACAGGTCGATGATCTCCGGGTTGATGTGGGTGGGTTCGCCCACGAAGCCGAGATCGACGATCTTTTCGATGTTGCTTTCCGGGTCGCGGCGGGTGCGCCGCAGCTTGCGCGCCTGGATCAGGTTGCCGTCCTTGCCGGACAGGCCGATGGCCTTGCCGCCCACCTCGTGGATGGCCGAGACGATGGATTTGTTGATGGAGCCGGA
>JAGQRL010000273.1:0-1230 GCA_020425485.1 Rhodospirillaceae bacterium | reverse complement strand
AGCATGCGGCCGATCTGCGGGCCGCCGCCGTGGATCACCACCGGGTTCACGCCCACCTGCTTCAGCAGCACCACGTCGCGCGCGAAGTTGTGGGCCAGCCCGTCGTCGCCCATGGCCGCCCCGCCGTACTTCACCACGAAGGTGGCGCCGGTGTAGCGGCGCATGAACGGCAGCGCCTCCGCCAGCGTATGGGCCTTCTCCAGCCAGTCTTCGTGGCCTTCGGGGATGGTGGTGGTGGTCTCGGTCATGGCTGCGGACGCTTCCGGGTCGGTGATGTTGGGGCCAGCCTAGGCCCCAGGCACCTTAGGGGATTGTCGGCAGGCGGGAAAGTTGGCGAAAAGCCGGTGGCTGCGATGCCCTGGGTTCAGCCGGGGCCTCAGCCCGGAGCCGGGATGGCCGCTTCCGCCAGGCTGGCGCGCAGCTCGGCGATGCCGATGGCGTCGCGGGCGCTGGTGGGATGAACCGTGGGCAGGGCGGCGGGGTGGCGCTTGAGGGCCGCTTCGGTCTTGCGCAGCACGCTCTGCACGTCCTCCGAGCCCGGTTTGTCGGCCTTGGTGAGCACCACGAGGTAGGACACCGCGGCTTCGTCCAGCAGCGTCATCATCTCCACATCGGCCGGCTTCAGCCCGTGGCGGGAATCGACCAGCAGGCACACCCGGCGCAACGGCACCCGGCCGCGCAGATAGGTGCGCAGTACCGTGTTCCACGCCTTGGAGATGGATTTGGACACCTTGGCGTAGCCGTAGCCCGGCATGTCCACCAGGCCCAGCCGGTCGGCCAGGCTGAAGAACACGAGCTGTTGGGTGCGCCCCGGCGTGTGGGAGATGCGGGCCAATGTGGTGCGGCCGGTGAGCGCGTTGACGAGGCTGGACTTGCCGACATTGGAGCGGCCGGCGAAGGCCACTTCCGGCAGGTTGTCGGGCGGCACCTGGTCCAGCGTCGCCGCAGCGTGGGTGAAGCGGCAGTCCTGGGCGAACAGGTAGCGCCCGCGTTCCAGCCAGGCCGGGCGCTCGGCCTCGTCCTCGGGGCCCAGCGGCGGCGGGGGTGCGGTTTGGGCGACGCCGTCGGCGTCCGCGGGAGCGATCACGGCTAGCGGCGGCGCGGGCCGCCGGACCCGCCGGCACGGCGCCGGTTCTGCTGGCCGCGCGCCTGGCCCTTCTTGGGCCGCGGCGGCGAGATCTCGCCGCCCTTGGGTGCTGCCTCGGCGTCGTCCCCGTCATCGTCGCCGGC
>JAGQRL010000024.1:23353-24033 GCA_020425485.1 Rhodospirillaceae bacterium | reverse complement strand
CGCAAGAAGGGCGTGGTCGGCAAATTCGTGGAATTCTACGGCGAGGGGCTCGACAACATGCCGCTCGCCGACCGCGCCACCATCTCCAACATGGCGCCGGAATACGGCGCCACCTGCGGCTTCTTCCCCATCGACAAGGAAACCATGCGCTACCTGTCGTTCACCGGGCGCGAGGCCGACCGGGTGGCGCTGGTGGAAGCCTACGCCAAGGCGCAGGGCATGTGGCGCGAAGCCGGCTCGCCGGACCCCGTGTTCACCGACACCCTGGAACTGGACATGGGCGACGTGGTGCCCTCGCTGGCCGGGCCGAAGCGGCCGCAGGACCGGGTGGCGCTGAGCGACGCGGCGACGGCGTTCAAGACCCAGCTCACCGGCGAACTGGGGGCCGATGCGCCCTCCAACCCGCAGCCGGTTGAGGGCACGGGCTATTCCATCGACCACGGCGACGTGGTGATTGCCGCGATCACGAGCTGCACCAACACCTCCAACCCCTATGTGCTGGTGGCCGCCGGCCTGGTGGCCCGCAAGGCCCGTGCCAAGGGGCTGACGGTGAAGCCGTGGGTGAAGACCTCGCTGGCGCCGGGCTCCCAGGTGGTGACCGACTATCTGGCCAAGGCCGGCCTCCAGGAGGACCTGGATGCCATGGGCTTCGACCTGGTGGGCTACGGCTGCACCACCTG
>JAGQRL010000024.1:17394-23281 GCA_020425485.1 Rhodospirillaceae bacterium | reverse complement strand
TCCGGCAACCGCAACTTCGAAGGCCGCATCAGCCCGCAGGTGCGCGCCAACTACCTGGCCTCGCCGCCGCTGGTGGTGGCCTATGCCATCGCCGGATCGCTGAAGGTGGACGTGGTGAACGACCCGCTGGGCACCGACGCCGAGGGCAACCCCGTCTATCTGCGCGACATCTGGCCGACCAGCAAGGAAGTGGCGGAGACGGTGGAAAGCTGCCTGACGCCGGAAATGTTCCGCGAGCGCTATGCCAACGTGTTCGAGGGGCCGCCGGAATGGCGCGGCATCGAGACCGCCACGGGCGAAACCTACGTGTGGGATGCCACCTCCACCTATGTGAAGCTGCCGCCCTTCTTCCAGGGCCTGCAGCCCAAGCCGGAGCCAGTGACCGACATTGTCGGCGCCCGTGCCGTGGCCAAGCTGGCCGACAGCGTGACCACCGACCACATCTCGCCCGCCGGCTCCATCAAGTCCGACAGCCCGGCCGGCTCCTACCTGCAGGGCCATCAGGTGCCGGCGCGCGAGTTCAACAGCTACGGGGCGCGCCGCGGCAACCATGAGGTGATGATGCGGGGCACCTTCGCCAACATCCGCATCCGCAACGAACTGGCGCCGGGCACCGAAGGCGGGGTCACCAAGCACTTCCCCTCGGGCGAGGTGATGCCGATCTACGATGCCTGCATGCGCTACCAGTCCGAAGGCGTGCCGCTGGTGGTGTTCGCCGGCAAGGAATACGGCACCGGCTCCTCGCGCGACTGGGCGGCCAAGGGCACCCGCCTGCTGGGCATCAAGGCGGTGATCGCCGAAAGCTTCGAGCGCATCCACCGCTCCAACCTGGTGGGCATGGGCATCCTGCCGCTGCAGTTCAAGGACGGCATGACCCGCGGCGCCCTGAAGCTCACCGGCGAGGAAACCTTCGACCTGTCGGGCATCGCCGAGGGGCTGAAGCCGCGCACGGATGTGGAGCTGACCATCCACCGGGCGGACGGCAGCAGCGAAACCCTCGCCCTGCTGTGCCGCATCGATACGCTGGATGAGCTGGAATACTTCCGCAACGGCGGCATCCTGCAATACGTGCTGCGCGGCATGATGCAGGAAGCGGCGTAACCGCCCCTGCGGGCACCTATCTGAAACGCTCCCCGGCCTGACGGCGTCGCCTCGCGCACCGTCAGGCCGGGCAGACGCCCATGAATTCAAATCCTTAGAGCGCGATGTTCGACCGGGCGCAAAGGTGCTTGGGCGGGCCGTTGTGGGCGGATTCTGGAGGGCGCGAGCGACCTCGGGCGGCGCCTACAGCTCGCAGTTTCGCGCTTCGGCCAGTTCGGTCAGCTCCTGCCAATCCTCCGCCATGGCGGTCAGCAGGGAGGTGGCGTCGCGGCACGCGGTGTCGTGCTCGCGGCACACCTCTGTGCACCCCGTGCTGTCCTCCACCAGTTCGGCGACGATCGGCACATCGGCGCCGCCCAATAGCTGGCGCAACGCCGGATCTGCGACCATCAGCATGCTGCAGGTGCTGATCGGCGGCGACAGCTCGAAGGTGTCGCGGATGTCCGCCAGCACGCTTTCCAGCCGCGCCGCCAACGGGTCGCCACAGGTGCCGCCCGTTGCGCCCGCCAGCTCGGCGACCCGTTCGGCCGCCCATTCGTCGCCCTGATCGGCGGCCAGCCCGTACCAGTAGAGGGCTTCCTCATCGTCCTCGGGCACACCGTTGCCGCGGTCGTAGATCTCCGCGAGATAGAGCTGTGCGGTGAGGAAGCCCCGCTCGGCCGCCTGGCGGTAGAGCGCGATGGCCCTTGGCAGATCCTGCTCCACGCCGGCGCCGATCTGGTAGAGGCGGGCCAAGCCCGTCTGTCCCGGCGGCCAGTCCTGATCTGCTGCCAAGCGGAACCAGTGGAGCGCCTGGGCATCGTTCTGCCGGTTGCCGCGGCCGGTGTAGAAGGTGAGGCCGAGATTGGCCTGCGCCAGGGGATCGCCCAGGTGTGCGGCCAGGGTGTAGAGGCGCACCGCTTCGGTCAGGTCGACGGGCACGCCCCAGCCCCTGTCGTACATCTGCCCCAGCCGCGCCAGGCCCGACCGGTCGCCCTGCGCGGCGGCCCGGCGAAACCACCTGAGCGCTTCCTGGTCGTCCTGTGCGATGCCGCGGCCGCCGTGCAGTGCCCATCCCAGGGCCACCTGCGCGTAGGAATAGCCCTGGTCGGCGGCCATCCGGTAATACCGCACCCCCAGTTCGGGATCCTGCGGCACGCCCCAGCCGGTGAAATGGACGTAGCCGAGGAGCGACTGGCCGAACGGATTGCCCATGTCCGCGGCCCGGCGGATGTGCTCCACGCTCTCCGCATAGTCGCCCACCCGCAGCAGTGCCCGGCCCAGGGTGGCCAGCACCAGCGGGTCGTCGGGGTGTTCGGCGAGGGCCGCGCGACAGGCGGGCAGCGCCGCCGCCCCGTCCAGGTCGGGCCAGTAGGTGCCGTCGATCCCCGGAACATCGACCGCCGCTTCCGGCGGCAGGGCGAGGGCGAGGCACGATGTCCTGGCGTCCTCCTGCGCGTGTGCCTGGGGGGCCGCTGCCGCGACGGCGAGGGCGGCAACGAGACCTTGGAGTGCGACGCGGTTCGCCATGGGCACGGGGCAGTCCTCCACAGGCGGTGGAAACGATACGAATGATGCACTGCCGGGAGTGCGAATGAAAAACTTGCTCCAAGAATTCTTTTGGAATCGGTCGATCCCAGGTCGGCCGTGCGCCACCATTTTCTCATATTGCATATTAGAAATATGCTGCAACACTTTAGGAAATTTAGACTATTAGCTCGCGTCTTCCGCCCCACTCACCGCTTCAATAATCGCAATGCGGCCAAAGTTCTCACGTACAACGGACTCCGGTTGTTCGGGCGAGTGGAGGAGGGGACCATGCGAGCGCCGACCACTGCACGTTGGATGAATGACGACGAGTGGGAAATCGTCACCCGCGTCTTCACCAGCGACAAGCTGCCGTACAAGCAGCGCATCTTCGTTACCGACGCGCTGGGGGCCTACAACGCGCCGTTCACCATCCCGACGTCGCTGGTGTCCAGCCTGCCGGCCGTGCTGGCAAGCGGGTTCGGCGGCGGCCTCATCGGCGGGCCGGCCGGTGCCGCACTGGCGGGCATGGTCGGCGGTGCCGTCTCCTACATTCTCAGCGCGGTCAATGCCGGCTACCTGATGAATGTGGGAACCGCGGCCCAGCAGAACATGGCGACCTACGACCCCGACCTGCTGGTGCACGAAACGGCGCATGTCTGGCAGGGGCGCAACAGCACCTTTGCCCTCACCTACACCATCGAATCGGCACTCAACCAGTGCGCCGGCATCGCCGGCGGCAGCGGCCGCGGGGCAGCCTACGCCTACACGCCCGGCCATGCCTGGAGTTCCTACAACCCCGAACAGCAGGCCAAGATCGTCGAGCACTGGTATGCCGCCGGCGAACCCACCAGCGGCGCGCTGTGGCCCTATGTGCGCGACTACGTGCGCCGCGGGATCGTCTAGGCGGGTTCGTTTAGGCGGGATCGTGCAGGGCAGGGCGTCCGGCCAGGCACGACCGCGGCGATGCGCGACCGCGCCTGACCGGAACGCGCGCTAGCCTTCGATGACGCCGCAGGCGACCCGCCCGCCGGCCGCCCCGGAGGGCTGGGACACGTAGTCGTCCGCCCCGGCATGGATGACGAAGGCGGATCCGTCCGCATCGAACAGGTCGGCCAGCGTCAGTCCCGCCGCCACGGTCTGTACATGGGCCACGCCGGCATCGTCGGCGAAGATGTTGGGCAGGTCGCCGGCGTGGATCCCCTCGGGATCCAGGTAGCCATGGGCGTGGCCATCGGGATTGAAGTGGCCGCCGGCCGAGGTGAAGTCGGCGGCGCTGCAGTCGCCGGTCTCGTGGATATGGAAGGCGTGCTCGCCCGGGCTGAGGCCGGACACCACCAGCTCGATCAGCAGGCCATGCGGCGTTTCGGTGACCATGGCTTCGCCGAGGGCAGCCCCCTCAGGATCGTTCAGGGTGGCCGTGGCGCTTTCCTGCGCCTGGGCCGGCAGGGCAATGGCAAGCACGGCGGCGAGGCCGGCTGCGGCACTGGCAAGGCGGGGCATGGGCGGTCCTCCCTCAATCATTTGTCCATGGATACCGCTAAATATGCGTGGCGGCTTTGTGGCGCCCAGGGGCAAGCGGGCAAAGTTTCGAGCGCGAACCGATTGCCGGGGTCGGGCGGGCCGCGCGCCGGACCTGCGTCCATCGCCCTTGCTTCGGCCGCCCGCTTGCCCTTGAAAAGGGGCCGGGGCCGGCGATCTCCCCAGGGGGGCCGAATCGATCTGGATGCGGCCCTGGCCTGTGCTAACGTCCTGCGAAAAGGCGAGTAGTTACAAAGATATGACGGCTGTACCCTCCCAGTGCCGGCGGACCGGCAGATGACCCAGCGAGCCACCGGCACGGCGGCGGGGCAGCCCACCCTGGCGCGCTATCTGGCTCCGGGCCGCTGGGCGCTGATCATGATCGGGGTGGTCAGCGCGCTGATCAATCTGCTGATCCTCGCTTCGCCGATCTACATGATGCAGGTGTACGACCGGGTGCTGTCCAGCGGCAGCGTGGAAACGCTGGTGGCGCTGACGGTGATGGTGGGCGGCGCCTTCCTGGTGCTGGGCCTGCTGGAAGCGGTGCGCAGCCGGCTGTTCGCCCGCCATGGCGCCTGGGTGGAAGATCGCCTGGGGCCGGAAGTGCTGCGGGCCAGCCTGGATCTCAGGCGGTCGGGCGCCACCCGTTCGGCCGGCGGCTTCCAGGATCTCACCCGGCTGCGCAGCTTCTACGGCGGCCAGGGCATCCAGCCGCTGTTCGATGCGCCGTGGACGCCGATCTTCATCGCCGTGGTGTGGCTGCTGCACCCCTGGCTCGGTGTGGTAACGATCATCGCCACGCTGGTGCTGGTGGCCCTGGCCGTGCTCAACGAGGTGGCAACGCGCAAGCCCCAGGGGGATGGCACCCGCGCGGCTGCGGCCCTGGGCACCGATACCGAGGCGGTGATCCGCAATGCCGATGTCGTCCGCTCGCTCGGCCTGCTGCGCAACTTTGTCGCCCGCTGGCGGCGCGGCAGCCGCACGGCATCCGATGCCCTGACGCGGGCGGCCGACCGCGGCTCCGTGGTGATCGGCGCCTCGCGCTTCGTGCGCCTGTTTGCACAGTCCGCCGTGCTGGGCGTCGGTGCCTTTCTGGTGTTGCAGGCGGAACTGACCCCCGGCGGCATGATCGCCGCATCGATCCTGATGGGCCGCGCCCTCGCCCCGGTGGAGCAGGCGATCGGCGCCTGGCGCAATGTGGTGGCCGCGCGCCTCAGCCAGCGCCGCCTGGCCCGGCTGCTGGCCGCGGCGGAAAGCCTGCCGGAACCGCAAACCCTGCCGGCCCTGGCCGGGAATGTGGAACTGGCCGGGGTGACGGTGCTGCCGCCCGGCCAGCGCCCGCCCGATGCGGTGCCGATCCTGCGCAACGTGTCCTTCAAGCTGGACCCCGGCGACGTGCTGGGGGTGGTGGGGCCGTCGGCGTCGGGCAAGACCACGCTCTGCCGCATCCTGGTGGGGGCGTGGCAGCCCTTCCAGGGCAAGATCCGGCTGGATGGCGGCGAGCTGCGCCACTGGGACCCGGCGGTGCTGGGCCCGCAGATCGGCTATCTGCCCCAGGATGTGGAGCTGTTCGCCGACAGCGTGCGCAACAACATCGCCCGCTTCGATCCCGAGGCCGACGATGCCGCGGTGCTGGCCGCCGCCCAGGCCGCCGACGTGCACGACATGATCTTGCGCCTGAAGGATGGCTACAACACCCAGATCGGCGAAGCCGGCGCGGCCCTGTCGGCCGGTCAGCGCCAGCGCATCGGGCTCGCCC
>JAGQRL010000024.1:13552-17267 GCA_020425485.1 Rhodospirillaceae bacterium | reverse complement strand
GTGGTGCTGGTGACCCACCGCCTGCAGATCCTTTCCCAGGTGACCAAGATGCTGGTGCTGCGCGACGGGCAGGTGGACCGCTTCGGCCCGCGCGACACGGTGCTGGCCGAACTCCGCGGGCCGCGGCAGGTGCCGGCCACTGGCCAGGGGGGATAGGGCGATGGCCGATCTGGCAAAACCATCCAACGACGAAGCCGAGCGCCGTGCCGAACCGGGACCCGGTGCCGCGCCGTCGCCGGCTCCGCTGGCGCCCGCTCCCGCCGCCGCCGCCGTCGAGCCCCTCAACCTGGTCCGCCTGATGCGTGGACCGCTGCTGTTTGCCCTGCTGGCGGCCTTCGTGTTCCTCGGCGGCTTCGGCACCTGGGCGGCCCTGGTGCCGCTGTCCAGTGCCGCCATCGCCCCCGGCGTGGTGAGCCCGGACGGCAACCGGCGCACGGTGCAGCACCTGGAAGGCGGCATCGTGCGGGAAATCCTGGTGGCCGAAGGCGACCGCGTGCAGGTGGGCGACCCGGTGGTGGTGCTGGAGGATGTCGCCTCGCGGGTGGAACGCGACCTCAGGGAAAGCCGGCTCAACGTCTACCGCGCGCTGGAAGCCCGCCTGGTGGCCGAGCTGGCGGGGCTCGACGAGCTGGTCTTCCCCGAAGAGCTGGTGGCCATGGCCGAGGACGACCTGGAACTGGCCACGGCGATCGAAGATCAGCGCCGCCAGTTCGACCTGCGCGTGGCCACGCTGGCCAACCGCGAGGAGATCATGCGTGCGCGCATCGCCCAGCTTCGCCAGGAAATCGCCGGCCGCGGCGCCCAGATCGAAGCGCTGGAACGCCAGTCCGAGCTGATCGACCAGGAAATCACCAGCGTCGAAACCCTGGTCCGCCAGGGCCTGGAACGGATGCCGCGCCTGCTCTCCCTGGAACGGGCCGAGGCGGAAATTGCCGGTGAGATCGGCGAAAACCAGTCGGCCATCGCGCGCGCCGAACAGGCCATCGGCGAGACAGACCTGCAGATCATCGACCTGCGCTCCAACCAGCGCCAGGAAGGGGCGGAAATGCTGGTCAGCGTCCGCAACGAAATGGCCGAGGTGCGCGAGGAGCTGCTGCGCGAGGAAGACGCGCTGGACCGCACGATCATCCGCGCACCGGTGGCCGGCACCGTGGTCAACCTGCGGATCTTCACCGAAGGCGGCGTCATCCGGGCGGGCGATCCGATCCTCGACATCGTGCCGGAGGACGAGGAGCTGATCATCGATGCCCGCGTCTCCCCCACCGATATCGATGTGGTGCGGGCGGGCCTGCCGGCGCAGATCCACCTGACCGCCTATGTTCAGCGCAACCTGCCGCGCCTTGAGGGCGAGGTGCGCACCGTATCGGCCGACCGGCTGACCGACCCGCAGACCGGCGAGTCCTATTTCCAGGCCATCGTCGAAGTGCCGGCCGAAGCACTGGACGCGCTGGGCAGCGATGTGGAGCTGACGCCGGGCATGCCGGTGGATGTGATGATCGCCACCGGCGACCACACGGTGCTGACCTACCTGCTGGCGCCGGTGGATCGCATCCTCGCCCGCACCTTCAGGGAACAGTAGGGCCGGGACCGGCAAGGCCGGGAACACCGGGGCCGGGCGGGGGCGCACCCGGCTTGTCGCCAAACGCAACAGTTTAGTTAGAAAACAGTAAAGAAAACTTCCGGGAATGAAGGCGGTTCGCGCCGCATCGGCTGGCTAGGGTCCGGCTCGGTGGGGTGGGATCGACCGTGCCTGGGCCTCTGGTCCGGGCGGCGGCGCGTGCGGCGCCGTGTGTGCACCTCCTGCCAGATCGCAACCTCCGCTGCGGCTTCGGCCGGCGCGGAGCCCTGTGGGGATTTGGGAGCCATAAGCGCTGCGGCGCGGTGGAGCTTGGGAGGGGAGCATGTCGACCACATTCATCAACGAGTTCCACTACGACAACGCCAGCACCGATGCGGGCGAGTTCGTGGAGATCGCCGGCTTCGCCGGCACCAGCCTGGTGGGCTGGTCGCTCGCCTTCTACAACGGCAACGGCGGCACCGTTTACGGCACGCTCGACCTGTTCGGCACCTTCGCCGACGACGAGGACGGCTACGGCTTCCTGACCTTCGACTATGCCGGCATCCAGAACGGCGACCCCGACGGCATGGCGCTGGTGGACGACCAGGGAACGGTCGTGGAGTTCATCAGCTATGAGGGCGTGATCCTCGCGGTGGGCGGCCCGGCGGACGGGCAGACCTCGCTGGACATCGGCGTGGCGGAAGGCACGTCCACCCCCATCGGCTATTCGCTGCAGCGCATCGGCAGCGGCACCCAGGCGTCGGACTTCGCCTTCGCCGCCCCGGCCGTCAGCACGCCGGGTGCGGTGAACACCGGCCAGACCCTGGCGGCCCCCAGCTTCGATCTCATCGTCACGGAGATCTGGCCCGGCAACGAGCCCGGCGCCAACCTGAGTGCCGACTGGTTTGAGATCACCAATGTCGGCACCGCCGCCTGGATTGCCGCCAACGACGGCGAGCTGTTCTATGACGACGACTCCGCCGATCCCACGGCGGCCGACCCCATCGTCGGCCTCGCCCAGATCGACCCCGGCGAAAGCGTGCTCGTGGTGCTGGGCGATGGCGCCGATGCGGCGGAGTTCTCCGCCCTGTGGTCGCCGGTGATCGACCTGATCGGTGTGCAGATCGCCACGTCGGACGGCTCCGGCCTCGGCCAGGGCGGCGACGCGGTGACCGTGTTCCTGGAGCAGGGGACGGCCGGCGATGCGGTGCTGGACAGCGGGGTGATCCTCGACAGTGCCGCCTATCCCGATGCCGACGCCACTGGCGGCCAGTCCTACGATGTGCTGGCGGCGGCGTTCTCGGTGGCCGGCAGCAACGGTACGGTGGCCACGCTGACGGTGAACGACGAGGGCCAGGCGGCCCAGGGCTCGCCCGGCAACGGCGATGCGGTGGTGCCGGCGGTGGCCGACTTCACCCTGGAGCTGCTGCATGTGGCCGACCAGGAAGCCTCCACCGGTGCCATCACCGATGCGCCCAACTTCTCCGCCGTGCTCAACGCGCTCAGGGCGCAGGACCTGGGCAATGACGGGATCGAGGACAACACGCTCACCCTGTCCTCCGGCGATGCGTTCATCCCGGGCGTGTTCTACAGCGCCTCGGTGGCGGCCTTCGGGGCCGGCGGCGTGGCCGACATCCTGATCCAGAACGAGCTGGGCTTTCAGGCCATCGCCTTCGGCAACCACGAGTTCGACTTCGGCACCGAAAGCCTGGCGGGCCTGATCGACGGCTCGGCCGTGGGCCTGCTGGACAACCCGGCGCTGGCCGGCACGGCGCTGGAAGGCACCGAGTTCACCGGTACCGCGTTCCCCTACCTGTCCACCAACATCGATTTCACCACCGATGCCAACATGGCGCCGCTGGTGACGGCCGGCGGCCAGACGCTGAGTGACGCGCTGGACAACACGGTCACCTCCTCGGTGGTGATCGACGTGAACGGCGAGCAGATCGGCGTGGTCGGCGCCACCACGCCGACGCTCGGCACCATCTCCAGCCCCGGCGACGTCACCCTCAGCCCGCAGCCCTTCGACGGTGCGCCCACCAGCGATCAGCTCGACGCGCTGGCGGCGGAAATCCAGGCCGAGGTGGATGCGCTGCTGGCCGCCAACCCGGACATGAACAAGGTGGTGCTGCTGGCGCACATGCAGCAGATCTCCAT
>JAGQRL010000024.1:0-13501 GCA_020425485.1 Rhodospirillaceae bacterium | reverse complement strand
TCCAACACCCGCCTGTTCGACGAGAACGACCGCGCCCGCAGCGGCGACAGCGACCAGGGCGAATACCCGCAGTTCGTCACCAATGCCGGCGGCACCACGACTGCGGTAGTGAACACCGATGGCAGCTACAAATATGTCGGCCGCCTGGTGATCGACTTCGATGCCGAGGGCAACATCATCCCCGGCAGCTACGATCCCGATGTGTCCGGCGCCTATGCCACCGACCAGCAGGGGGTGGAGGATCTCGGCGCCACCGGGCTGATCGACCCGGAAATCCAGGCGGTGGTGAACGCCATCGAGGCGGAGATCATCGCCACGGAGTCGAACGTCTTCGGCGTGTCCGACGTGTTCCTCAACGGCAACCGCAACGGCGTGGACACGGCCGACGATCCCGACGGCGTGCGCAGCCAGGAAACCAACCTCGGCGACCTGACGGCCGATGCCAACCTGGCCGCCGCCCAGGCGGTGGACGGCACCGTGGTGGTGTCCATCAAGAACGGCGGCGGCATCCGCGCCTCCATCGGCCAGACCATCGTGCCGCCGGGCGGTACGGCCTATGAGCGCGTGGCCAACGAAGAAATCCTCGACGGTGACGGCAACGTCATCAAGCCGGCGGGCGGCATCAGCGAGAACGACATCAAGACGTCGCTGGCCTTCAACAACGGCCTGTCGCTGCTGACGCTGACCAAGGCGGAACTGGTGGCGGTGCTGGAACATGCCGTGGGCGACCTCGGCGGCGGCCGCTTCCCGCAGGTGTCGGGCATCAAATTCTCCTACGATCCCGACCAGCCGGTGGGGGCGCGCATCGTCAATGCCGGCATCTTCGATGGTGACGACACCCTGATCGCCGAGCTGGTGCGCGACGGCGCCATCGTTGGCGACGTCACGGAAACCTTCCGCATCGTCACGCTCAACTTCCTGGCCGGCGGCGGCGACGGCTACCCGCTGGATGGCCTCAGCGATCCCCAGCGCGTCGACCTCTACGACCTCGACGGCAATGCGGTGGACGACGGCCTGTTCACCGGCGACGCCACCTTCGCCGCCGACGGCACCGAACAGGACGCGCTGGCCGAATACCTGGACGACACCTACCCCGATGCCGCCAACGCCTTCTCTGAGGACGATGTCGGCCGCGGCGAAGACCTGCGCATCCAGAACCTCAGCTACACCGATGACACGGTGTTCAACGATCCCGACTACGGCGCGCCGCAGCCGACGGAGGAAATCACCTTCGAGATCGCTGCGGCCTTTGCCGGTGACGGCGGCGAGGGCGCCTCTGAAGTGGTGGCCCACGAGGATGGGCTGCTCTACGTCACCAACGGTGCGCTGGGGCAGATCGATATCTTCGACATCGCCGCCGACAGCCTGGTGACCAGCATCCCCCTCAGCACCCTGCCGGGCTACGACGGCGTGCAGTCCGTCGCCGTGAAGAACGGCGTGGTGGCCGCCGCCATCGCGCGTGCGCCGGTGGAGCAGACGGTGTTCGGCCAGACGGTCGACCTGTCCCAGCCGGGCTTCGTGGCGCTGTTCGATGCCGAAACCCAGACGCTGATCGCCACCGTGGATGTCGGCGTGCTGCCCGACCAGCTCACCTTCTCCGCCGATGGCACCACGCTGCTGGTGGCGGGCGAAGGTGAGAAGAACGCCGACAGCGACTACGACGACAACCCGCTGGGCACGGTGGCCATCGTCGATGTGACCGACCCGGCGAACCCGGTGGCCAACATCCTCGATTTCACCCAGTTCAACGGGCTTGAGGAACTGGCGCGGGCGGCCGGCATCCGCATCCAGGAGGGCGTCAGCTTCGCCGCCGATGTGGAGCCGGAATACACCGCCATCGCCCCGGACGGCGTGACGGCGTTCGTCTCCCTGCAGGAAAACAACGCCCTGGCGAAGATCGACATCGCCACCGGCCAGATCCTCGACGTGCTGCCGCTGGGCGTGACCGACTTCGCTTCCGACAGCGAGCTGGATGCCAAGGACGACGACGTCATCGACATCCGCAACTTCGCCAATCTGGTCGGCTTCAAGATGCCCGATGCCATCGCCACCTTCGAGGTGAATGGCCAGACCTTCATCGCCACCGCCAACGAAGGCGACAGCCGCGACTTCGACGAGGACCGGGTGGGCGACCTGGCGGCGGCCGGGCTGATCGACCCCAGCGTCGACATCACCGGGCTGGAGCGCCTGGAAGTCTCCACCACCGATGGCGACACGGACGGCGACGGCGACATCGACGTGCTGCACACCTTCTCGTCGCGCTCGTTCTCCATCTACGACGCCGACGGCAACCTGGTGTTCGACTCCGGCTCGGACTTCGAGCGGATCATCGCGGAGGTGGCACCGGAGCGCTTCAACGACGATGACGGCGATGCCGGCCAGAACCGCTCGGACGCCAAGGGGCCGGAGCCCGAAGCCATCGCCATCGGCGAGATCGACGGCAAGCTCTACGCCTTCATCGGGCTGGAGCGCGACAGCGGGATCATGATCTACGACGTGACCGCGCCGGAGAACGCGACCTTCGTGAACTACATCCCGCCGGCCTTCGTGGACGCCACGCCGGATGGCGAGGTCGCCCGCCAGGGGCCGGAGGTGATCGCCTTCATCAGTGCGGCGGAGAGCACCAGCGGCACCGCCCAGATCGCCGTGGCCTACGAGATCTCGGGCACCACGGTGGTCTACGACCTCACCTCGGATGTCACCAAGATCCACGACATCCAGGGCTCCAGCGACTTAAGCGGCGTCGCCGGCACGCCGACGGTGGGGGTGGACGACGTCAGCCCGATGCTGGGCCAGGTGGTCACCATCGCCGCCATCGTCACGGCCGACTTCCAGTCCGGCGCCAACGGCGTGGCGGGCAGCGACCTCTCGGGCTTCTTCGTCCAGGAAGAAGAGTTCGACTACGACGGTGATGCGCTGACGTCGGAGGGCCTGTTCATCTTCGACGACTTCGCCGCCGGCAACCCCGATGTGCAGGTGGGCGACTTCGTGCGCATCACCGGCACGGTGGGCGAGTACTACGGCCAGACGCAGATCAGTGCGGACACCATCGTGGTGGTGTCCTCCGGCAACGCGCTGCCGGCGGCAACGGTGGTGGACCTGCCGACGGACGGCGTGATGGTGACCGACGCCGGCACCCTGGTGGCCGACCTGGAAAGCGTGGAAGGCATGGTCGTCACCATCCCCGAAGCGATGACCGTGTCTGAGATGTTCAATCTCGACCGCTACGGCGAATACCGCGTCAGCGCCGATGGCCAGCCGGAACAGTTCACCCAGTCCAATGCGCCGGACGCCCAGGGCTACCAGGACCATCTGGCGGAGGTGGCCGCCCGCTCCATCGTGCTGGACGACGGCTCCACCGTGCAGAACCCCGACGTGCTGGAGATCATCGACGGCAACAACGGCGTGCTGGATGCGGGTGACAGCTTCCGCATGGGCGACACCATCGCCAATCTCACCGGGGTCGTGCAGTACTCCTATGATACCTTCCGGCTGAGCGATGCCACAGGCGACTACAGCCAGGACAACCCGCGCCCGGACGCGCCGGACGATGTGGGCGGCGACCTGAAGGTGGCCAGCTTCAACGTGCTGAACTTCTTCACCACGCTGGATATCGGTTCCGCCACCACGGCCAACGGTCAGGATCCGCGCGGGGCCGACAGCCAGGAGGAATTCGACCGCCAGCTCGCCAAGCTGGTGAACTCCATCACCACCATCGATGCCGACATCCTCGGCCTGGTGGAGCTGGAGAACGACTTCCTGGCCGGCTCGCCGGGCAACGCGATCGAATTCCTGGTGGATGCGCTGAATGCCGAGCTGGGCAGCGAGGTCTATGCCTGGGTCGATCCCGGTACCCAGTTCGTCGGCACCGATGCCATCTCCACCGGCCTGATCTACAAGGTGGACAGCGTCACCCAGGTGGGCGATGCCGCGGTGCTGGTGTTCCAGGAAACCTCCGCAGACACCACCTTCGCCCTGGCCGATGTGCTGAACCAGGTGGCCAGCAGCGATGACCGGGTGGAGGACTTCGACCGCAACCGCCCGGCCGTGGCCGCCAGCTTCCAGGATGCCGACGGGGCGGTGATCACCGTCGCGGTCAACCACTTCAAGTCCAAGGGCGACAGCAACCTGCAGGATGTGGTGGAGGACGCCCAGGCCCATGTGGATGGTGGCGGCACCACCATCTCCCAGGCCGATATCGACGCGCTGATCGCCGATGCCAACTACGACCAGGGCGATGGCCAGGGCTTCTGGAACCAGGTGCGGGTGGATGCCGCGGGCGAACTGGCCACTTGGCTGGCGACCGATCCCACCGGGGCGGGCGACCCCGATGTGCTGATCCTGGGCGACCTCAACGCCTATGCCATGGAAGAGCCGGTGGCGGTGCTGACCGGGGCGGGCTACGCCGATGTGGCGGCTCAGGTGCTGGGCGACGAGGCCAGCTCCTACGTGTTCGATGGCCAGACCGGCACGCTGGACTACGCGCTGGCGAGCGCCAGCCTGGCCGCCCAGCTCACCGGCGCCACCGAATGGCACATCAACGCCGATGAGGCCGATGCCATCGACTACAACCTGGACTTCGGCCGCGACCCCGCCCTGTTCGACGGCGACACGCCGGCCCGCACGTCGGACCACGATCCGGTGATCGTCGGCTTCGATCTTGAGGAGCCCGACGACGGCTTGACCCTGACGCTGGTGCATGCCCGCTCCCACGCGGTGCTGGCCGAAGTGGAAGACGGGTCGGACATCGTGCTGGACGACTTCGCCAGCGACGATCTCACCATGCTGCTGGAGGTGGACGACGCCAGCTTCCGCGGCTCGGTGCTGTTTGAGCTGTTCCAGGTGGACAACGGCGTGGTCGGCGACGATCCCATCGTCGCGCGCTTCGACAATGCCGAGCCCTACGCCCTGTTCGGCGATTGGCGCGGCCATCTGTGGGCGAACGACACCCTGGGCGAGGGCGACTTCATGCTCCGCACCACGCTGTATTCCCGCAACTTCGGCCGCGGCGACGTGGTGCAGGTGGAGGAGACGGAATTCTCCATCACCGAGCCGTCGGCGGAAGACCTGATCGACGTCCAGTTCGTCAACACCCACACCGACGACATCCTGGGCTCGCTGGTGTCTTCCGGCAGCGGCCTCAGCTTCGATGCCTCGCTGTCGGGCACCACGGCGGACGATCTGGGCATCCTCATCAGCGTCGACAGCGACGATGTGGAAAGCGTGCGCCTGACCCTGTTCGACGAGGCCGGCAACGAGCTGGCGAGCAGCCGCGACGCCCGCGACCCCTACACCCTGTTCGGCGACCGCAACTGGGGCTGGTGGGGGACCGACTACCGCGACGGCGACGTCGATATCCCCAGCGGCACCTACCGCCTGGATGTGGAGCTGTATGAGCACAACTGGGGCCACGATCCCCTGGCCGAAGCGAGCTTCGAATTCGACCTGACGGTGGCCGACGACCTGCTGGTCTAGGCCGCCACGGCCCCACGACCCGAGGGAGGGAGGGGCAAAGGCCGGAAGCGGCCGGACTGACGGGAGGAGAGACGGGGGGACCGGTGCCGCGTGGCGCCGGTCCCTTTTTTCATGCCGGCCGGCCCCGGCGCGACCGGCTTGCACGGCGCCACGGCTTGGCCAAGCCGCGAGGGGCACGCGGCAGGGGCAAACGGTCTGGATTTGCTCTATTTTTGATCAATGCACTCACTTTGAGCAAACGGTCGACAGTTGGGCAAAGATGGCGTGTTTGAGGCCGATTTCGCCCATGCAATGTGCAATATCGGATGGGATGCGGTGTCTCGAAGTCTACAACCAGCCGTAGAACGTTTTCAGAAAGCAAGCCCAAGTGGAGCTTTCCGGCGCGCCCGCCGGGCCGCCGGGCCGTTTCCGTTCGTTTGGTACGCCGCTTGCTTTGCATCCGGGGTCTGCGGCACCGGCGAACAGCAATTTTCAAACAAGCCGGGCCGGTATCATTGATGGAGCCTCAACATGACCCTTCGGCACACCGTTCGGTGCGCGGCGGCAGCCGGTGCCATTACGCTTTCACTCGGCTTCGGCCCCGCCCTCGCGCAGGAGGGCGAACCCATTCGCGTGGGCGTCCTGCACTCGCTCAGCGGCACCATGGCGATCAGCGAGACGACCCTGCGCGACGTCATCCTGATGATGGTTGACGATCTGAACGCCCATGGCGGCCTGCTCGGCCGGCCGGTGGAAGCGGTGGTTGTGGATCCGGCTTCGGATTGGCCGCTGTTCGCCGAGCGCGCCCGCGAGCTCTTGGAAGTCGAGCACGTCGACGTGGTGTTCGGCTGCTGGACCTCGGTCTCCCGCAAGTCGGTGCTGCCGGTGTTCGAGGAGCTGAACGGCCTGCTGTTCTACCCGGTGCAGTACGAGGGCGAGGAAAGCTCGCGCAACGTCTTCTACACCGGTGCCGCGCCGAACCAGCAGGCGATCCCGGCGGTGGACTACCTGGCCGACGAATACGGCGTGGAGCGCTGGGTGCTGCTGGGCACCGACTACGTCTACCCGCGCACCACCAACCGCATCCTGCGCGCCTACCTGAACGCCAACGGCGTCACCGACGACAACATCATGGAAGAGTACACGCCGTTCGGTCACTCCGACTGGCAGACCATCGTGTCGGAAGTGCAAGACTTCGCCAGCCAAGGCATCCAGACGGCCATCGTGTCGACCATCAACGGCGATGCCAACGTGCCGTTCTACCGCGAGCTGGCCAACCAGGGCATCGATGCCGCCGAACTGCCGGTCGTCGCCTTCTCCGTCGGCGAGGAAGAGCTGTCGGGCATCGACACCACCGATCTGGTCGGCCACCTGGCCGCCTGGAACTACTTCATGTCGGTCGACACGCCGGAGAACGCCGCGTTCATCGAGCAGTGGCATGAGTTCATCGGCAGCGACGAGCGCGTGACCAACGACCCCATGGAAGCCCACTACATCGGCTTCAACATGTGGGTGCATGCGGTCGAGCAGGCCGGCACCACCGATGTGGATGCCGTGCGCCAGGCCATGTACGGCCAGGTGGTGCGCTCGCTCAGCGGCTACGACGTGGTGATGAACACCAACCACCACCTGTCCAAGCCGGTGATGATCGGCGAGATCCAGGCCGACGGGCAGTTCGAAATCGTCTGGGAAACCGGCGAAGCGATCCCCGGCGATGCCTGGTCCGACTTCATCCCCGAAAGCGCGGTGCTGACGGCCGACTGGACCTATCCGTGGGTCTGCGGCGGCTGCGAGGAGCCGATGTACGGCGACGCGGCCACCGTGATGCCGGCTGCCGAATAACCGCCCGCTAGGCCGAAGGCGCGGCCGGTGGCGCACGGGAACCAAAGCCCGTTGCCCACCGGCCGTCGGCCGAGGCCGGGAGGTTCGCTGCGGGGTGCGAAAGCCCCGCTGCGGTCCCCCGCCGCGTTCCAGGGTTCTGCGTATGTCGGGATGTCCATGACCCCAGTGAACCGCGTGTCTGCACTCGCCGCCCGGTGCCTCGTGCGGCTTGGCCTGGTGCTTTTCCTCGCCGTGGCGACGGTGGGACCCTCCGCCGCCCAGGGCGTATCCGATGAGGAGTTTGCCGCCGCCGTCGTGGCGCTGACCGAAGGCAACTTCAACGCCAAGGCCGAAGCGGTCACCGCCCTTGCCGCCCTCGGCGATGCGCGCGCCCGCGATGTGCTGGAAGCCATGCTGGAGCGCGGCCTCTATGTTCGCGAAAGCGATGGCGCAGTGCTGATCGGCCTGGCGGAACGTGGCGGCGACATCAATGTCCGCGACCCGGTGACGGGCGAGGAGCTGGGGCCGGTTTCCGAAGACGATCTGGAAGCCGTGCGCATCAACAACCGCCTGCGCATCGCCCTGCGCGCCGCCATCGGCATGATGGCGATCAGCGATCCCGATCCGGCGGTGCGCATTGCCGCCGCCCAGGAGCTGTCGAGCGACGATTCCGAAGAAAACCAGGCGCTGCTGGCCGCCGCCCTGGAGCGCGAAGAGGACCCGGCGGTCCGCACGGTGCTGGAGCTGGCGCTGGCGGAGATCCAGCTTTCCGCCGACGATCCGGCCCTGCGCATCGAAGCGGTGCAGCACATCGGCGAAACCACCTCGCCGTCGGCCCGTGCGCTGCTCAGCCGGCTGTTGCGCCAGAACAGCGACGGCACCTATCAGGAGCCCGACGAGGGCGTGCGCGCCGCTGCCCAAGAAGCCTTAGAGTCGGTGGAGTCCCGCCTGGAGCTGGTCGATATCGGCCTCAACATCTTCCAGGGCGTCAGCCTCGGCTCGGTGCTGCTGCTGGCCGCCATCGGCCTTGCCATCACCTTCGGGGTGATGGGCGTGATCAACATGGCCCACGGCGAAATGCTGATGCTGGGCGCCTACACCACCTTCGTGGTGCAGGAAGCGTTCCGCGCCTATCTGCCGGCCGGCTGGTTCGATGCCTATGTGGTGCTGGCGGTGCCCGCCGCCTTCCTGGTGGCCGGCGGTGTCGGCGTGCTGATGGAACGGCTGGTGATCCGCTTCCTCTACGGCCGCACGCTGGAAACCCTGCTCGCCACCTGGGGCATCAGCCTGGCGCTGCAGCAGACGGTGCGCCTGGTGTTCGGCGCGCCCAACCGCGAAGTCTCCAACCCGGGGTGGATGACCGGCGGGGTGGAGATGTTCGGCGGGGCGGCGATCCTCACCTACAACCGCATCGTCATCATCGTCTTCTCGCTGTGCGTGCTGGCGCTGATGGCGCTGGTGATCCGCTACACCCACTACGGGCTGGAGATGCGCGCGGTCTCCCAGAACCGGCGCATGGCGTCGGCCATGGGCATCCGCTCGGGCTGGGTGGATGCGCTCACCTTCGGGCTCGGCTCCGGCATCGCCGGGGTCGGCGGCGTGGCGCTCAGCCAGATCGGCAATGTCAGCCCCAATCTGGGGCAGAGCTACATCGTGGACAGCTTCATGGTGGTGGTATTCGGCGGCGTCGGCAGCCTGTGGGGCGTGTTGGCGGGTGCTATGAGCATGGGCATCGTCACCAAATTCCTGGAGCCCTATGCGGGCGCGGTGCTGGGCAAGATCCTGGTGCTGATCGCCCTCATCCTGTTCATCCAGCGCTACCCGCGCGGCCTGTTCGCCCTCAAGGGCCGGGCGGCGGAGGGGTGATGATGAGCACGCTGGCGGAGAGTTTCTAAGATGCTGTTTCGCTCCTTCCTCGGTTTGCAGGGGCCGGTCGGGTGGGCGGTGTTCCTCGCCCTCGGCGTGGTGTTCATCGTCGTCCTGCCGGTGCTCAACCTGATGGTGGGTCCCTCCCACCCCCTGCATGTGGGCGACTTCCTCATCACCATCCTCGGCAAGTTCCTGTGCTACGGGCTGCTGGCCCTGGCGCTCGACCTGCTGTGGGGCTTCTGCGGGGCGCTGTCGCTCGGCCACGGCGCCTTCTTCGCGCTCGGCGGCTATTGCATGGGCATGCACCTGATGCGGGAGATCGGCGACCGCGGCGTCTACGGCAATCCCGACCTGCCGGACTTCATGGTGTTCCTCGATTGGGATGTGCTGCCCTGGTACTGGCACGGCTTCGACCAGTTCTGGTTCGCCGCGATCATGGTCCTGGTGGTGCCGGGGCTGCTGGCCGGCGTGCTGGGATGGCTTGCCTTCCGCTCGCGCATCACCGGCGTCTACTTCTCCATCATCACCCAGGCCATGGTGTTCGCCATGGGCCTGGCCTTCTTCCGCAACGAGATGGGCTTCGGCGGCAACAACGGGCTGACCGACTTCCGCGACATCATGGGTTTCGACCTGCGTACCCCGGAAACCCGCGCCGGGTTGCTGGTGGCCTCCGCCATAGCGCTGGGGATCGGCTACCTGGTCTGCCGCGCCATCGTGAAGTCCAAGCTCGGCAAGGCCATGGTGGCGATCCGCGATGCGGAAAGCCGGGTGCGCTTCCTGGGCTATCCGGTGACCGGCGTGAAGCTGTTCGTCTTCGTCGTCTCCGCCATGCTGGCGGGGGTGGCGGGTGCGCTCTACGTGCCCCAGGTGGGCATCATCAACCCCAGCGAGTTCTCCACCGCGAACTCCATCGAAGTCGCCGTCTGGGTGGCGGTCGGCGGGCGCGGCACGCTGGCCGGCCCCATCGCCGGCGCCATCGGCGTCAACTGGTTCGAAAGCTGGCTCGGCTCCGTAGCGCCGGACCTGTGGCTGTTCTTCCTGGGGGCGCTGTTCGTCGCCGTCACCCTGTTCCTGCCCAAGGGGCTGGCCGGGCTGGTGACCAGCGTCGGCAGCCTGCGCCGCCGGCGCGACCGCAAAACCACCGAGCAGGTGGAGGAGACCGTCAATGCCTGACAGCGTGCGATTGGCCAAGGGCGGCGAGCCGGCCGTCCAGACCGAGGCGCTGCTCTACCTCGACGGCATCTCGGTGAGCTTCGATGGCTTCAAGGCGCTGAACAACCTGTCGTTCAGCGTCGACAAGGGCGAGCTGCGCACCATCATCGGCCCCAACGGGGCGGGCAAGACCACCATGATGGACGTGATGACCGGCAAGACCCGGCCGGACGTCGGTACCGCCCTGTTCGAAGGCAAATACGACCTGACGCGGCTGGATGAAGCGGCCATCGCCAATCTGGGCATCGGCCGCAAGTTCCAGCGCCCCACGGTGTTCGAGAAACTGCCGGTGTGGACCAACCTGCACTTGGCGCTGAAGGCGCCGCGCGGGGTGGTCGACACGCTGTTCGCGGTGCTGAAGGGCGGCCAGCGCGACCGCATCGAAGAGGTGCTGAGCATCATCGGCCTGGCGGGCCGGCGCGACGACCTAGCGGGCGATCTGAGCCACGGCCAGAAGCAGTGGTTGGAGATCGGCATGCTGCTGATCCAGGACACCCAGCTCCTGCTGCTCGACGAGCCTGTGGCCGGCATGACCGACACCGAAACCGAAAAGACCGCGGCCCTGATCCTCGACATCGTCAAGACCCACACGGTGATCGTGGTGGAGCACGACATGGCCTTCGTGCGCGACCTGGGGGCCAAGACCACGGTGCTGCACGAAGGGTCCGTCCTGGCCGAAGGCTCGGTGGCGGCCGTGCAGTCCAACGAGCGCGTGATCGAAGTGTATCTGGGGCGGTGAGAGATGCTGTCAGCCAGCAACATCAACCTCTACTACGGCGCCAGCCACACGCTGCGCGGGGTCAGCCTGACCGCCAAGAAGGGCACGGTGACCTGCCTGCTGGGGCGCAACGGCGTCGGCAAGACCTCGCTGCTGCGCGCCCTGTTCGGCCTGCAGCCCATCCGCACCGGCCGCATCGACTGGGAGGGCGAGGACCTCACCCGGCGCGCCCCGCACGACCGTGCCCGCCACGGCATGGCGCTGGTGCCCCAGGGCCGCGAGATCTTCGCCCGGCTGACGGTGGGCGAGAACCTGGAAACCGGCTACGCCGCCCTGAAGCGGTCCGACCGCAACGTGCCCGACGAGATCTTCGAGCTGTTCCCGGTGCTCAAAAGCATGCTGGGGCGGCGCGGCGGCGACCTGTCCGGCGGCCAGCAGCAGCAGCTCGCCATCGGCCGGGCCCTGGTCACCAGGCCGCGCCTGCTGGTGCTGGACGAGCCCACCGAAGGCATCCAGCCGTCCATCATCAAGGATATCGGCAACGTCATCCGCCGCCTGCGCGACCGCGGCGACATGGCGATCCTGCTGGTCGAGCAATATTACGACTTCGCCCACGAACTGGCCGACGAAATCCTGGTGATGGACCGCGGCGAGGTCGTGCTCTCCGGCACGCGCGATGCGCTCGATGAAGATGATGTGCGCCGCTACCTTACCGTTTGACCGCACGGTGGCCCCACCGGACGCGCCGGCCGCACCGGGGCGGGCCGATGGCGGCGCTGCCGTGGCGGTGGCGCTGACCGACGGGCGCCAGCACTTGGCGATGCTGGAGCAGCGCAGCCCCTGGCGGGTGCTGTTCCCGCGGCCCGAACGCGGCGACCTGGATCTTGCCGTGCTGGCCAACACCGGCGGCGGCATCTGCGGCGGCGACCGGGCGGGGCTCACCATCCGCGCCGGGGCCGGCACCCGGCTGGTCGTTACCACCCAGGCCGCCGAAAAGCTCTACTGCTCCACCGGGCCCGATGCCCGCATCGACACCAGCCTGGCGGTGGAAGCCGATGCCTGGCTGGAATGGGTGCCCCAGGAAACCATCCTGTTCGACCGCTCGCGGCTGGCACGGCGCATCGAGATCGACCTGGCGGAAACCGGCCGCCTGCTGGCTGCGGAAATGGTCATCTACGGCCGTGCTGCCCACGGCGAAGCCTGGCGCCAGGGCCTGTTTTCCGACCGCTGGCGGGTGCGCCGCGGCGGCCGGCTCGCCTGGGCCGACAGCCTGTGGCTGGCCGACGATGTGGCGGAGGTGCTGGCCAGCCCGGCCGGCTTCGGCGGCGCGCGCGCCACTGCCACCGTGCTCGCCGTCGGCCCCGGGGCGGAGGCGTTGCAGGCGGGCCTGCGCGACCACTTCGCCGCCGGCAGTGTGCGGGCCAGCGCCACGCTGTTGAACGGCGTTCTGATCGGCCGCCTGATCGGCCCGGACCCGCAATCCCTGCGCACGGAACTGGCCCGCCATCTCGGCTGGTTGCGCGCGGCCTGGGCAGGATTGCCGGACCGCGTGCCGCGGCTGTGGCAGATTTAGGATCCAAGCCGATGCCAGCCGTTGGTCGGGGAAACTCTTCGGCCAACGGCCGGCGCAGAACCAACAGACTCCAGGGAGGGTCCGGTGCATCTGACGCCCCGCGAAAAGGACAAGCTGCTGGTGGCCACCGCCGCCATGGTGGCGCGCCGCCGCCTGGAACGCGGCGTCAAGCTGAACCATCCCGAGGCGGTGGCGCTGATCACCGACTTCGTGGTGGAAGGCGCGCGGGATGGCCGCAGCGTGGCTGAGCTGATGCGCGACGGCGCCACCGTGCTGCGCGCCGACCAGGTGATGGACGGCGTCGCTTCGATAATCCACGAGATCCAGGTGGAAGCCACCTTCCCGGACGGCACCAAGCTGGTGACCGTCCATACCCCCATTCGCTGAGGGAGGCCGCCATGATCCCCGGCGAAATCATGCCCCAGGACGGCACGCTCACCCTCAATGCCGGCCGCGCGACGGTGGTGCTGGACGTTGCCAACACCGGCGACCGGCCGATCCAGGTGGGCTCCCACTACCACTTCTTCGAAACCAACACCGCGCTCTCGTTCGACCGGGCGCAGGCCCGCGGCTTCCGGCTGGACATCCCGGCGGGCACGGCGGTGCGCTTCGAGCCGGGGCAAACCCGCACGGTCACCCTGGTGGCACTGACGGGTGGGCGCCGCGTCGTCGGCTTCAATGCCCTCGTCAACGGGGATCTGTGACATGGCCTACGAGATCGACCGCGGCTCCTATGCCGGCATGTTCGGCCCCACCACGGGCGACCGTGTGCGCCTGGCCGATACCGAGCTGATCATCGAGGTGGAAGCCGACCGCACCGTCTACGGCGAGGAGGTGAAGTTCGGCGGCGGCAA
>JAGQRL010000272.1 GCA_020425485.1 Rhodospirillaceae bacterium | reverse complement strand
GTGGGCGGCGTGGCCAACGCCATCAACCTGGACAGCCAGTCCACCCTGGGCATCGAACGGCTGATGCAGATCCGCCAGGTGATCGATGAGATCGGCGCCTTCGTCACCCAGGTCTACCTGCCCGACGTGGCGGTGATCGGTGCGCAATATGCCGACTGGACCGGCCATGGCGCCGGCGTCACCAACTATCTGTCGGTGCCCGACCTGCCGCTGGACACGCGCGGCACGCAGTTCGCCATGCCGGGCGGCTACATCCCGGCCGGCGAGGTGGAGCAGTTCCACCCGATCTCCAGCTTCGCCGACCCCTATTTCGCCGACGGCGTGCGGGAGAGCGTGAAGCACGCCTGGTACCAGGGCGGGCGCGGGGCGCTGCACCCCTATGACGGCGAGACCATCCCCGAGTACACGGACTTCGAAGAGAACAGCAAATACTCCTGGGTGAAGTCCCCCACCTTCTATGACGACCGCGCCCAGGTGGGGCCGCTGGCCAATGTGCTGTGCATGTTCGCCGCCGGGCATGAGCCGACCCAGCGCCATCTCACCTGGCTGATCGACCAGGTGCAAAGCCATCTCGGTGCCGAGATCCCGCTGTCGGCCCTGCACTCCACCATCGGCCGCCACGCCGCCCGTGCGGTGCGTACCGCGGTGCTGATGGAAGCACTCGCCGAGCAGTGGGACCTGCTGGTGGCGAACCTCAGCACCGGCGATTTCGATACCTTCAACCGGCCGGACTTCCCGGAAGAGGAGGTGCGCGGTGTGGGCTTCCACGAAGCGCCGCGCGGCGTGCTGTCCCACTGGGCGGTGCTCAGGAACGGCCGCATCGCCAACTACCAGGCGGTGGTGCCGACCACCTGGAACGCCGGCCCGCGGGACGAGGCCGACGCGCTCGGCCCCTACGAGGCATCGCTGCTGGACAACCCGGTGGCCGACCCCGACCTGCCGCTGGAAATCCTGCGCACCGTGCACTCCTTCGATCCGTGCCTGGCCTGTGCCATCCATATGGTCAATGCCAAGGGCAAGGCCGTCACCCGCATCCAGGCGCATTAGGTGGGAGCGTTGGCGGCACCGGGCGATGCCCCGCGGGGCGTGCTGATCCTCGGGCTCGGCAACATCCTGCTGGGCGACGAAGGGCTGGGCGTGCGCGCCGCCGAACGGCTGGCGGAACGCTACGAGTTGCCCGAGGGCGTCGACGTGGTCGATGGCGGCACCACCGGCTTCGACCTGATCGAGGTGCTGGCGGACCGCGACCGCGTGATCGTGCTGGACGCCGTGGACGACGATGCCGGCCCCGGCGCCCTGGTGCGGCTGGACCAGTCGGCCATCCCGGTGGGCTGGACCACCAAACAGTCCCACCACCAGCTTGGCCTCGGCGACGTGCTGGCGGCCCTGACGCTGCTGGATCTGGCGCCGAACGCGATCACCGTGCTGGGGCTGGTGCCGGTGGACCTGGAGCTGGGGCTTGCCCTCAGCCCGGCGGTGGCCGCGCAGCTCGATACGCTGGTCGATGCCGCGGTGGCCGAACTGGGCGGGCTCGGCGTAACCTTGGTGCCCCGCCAGGCGGTGCCGGCCTAGGATCCAGCGGAATCGATGCACGAGCTGTCCCTCAGCCAGAGCCTGATCGAGATCGTGGCCGAGCATGCCCGCCGCCACGACCTGGAGCGCGTCACCGAGGTCTTAGTGGATGTCGGCGCGCTCTCCTGCGTGTCGCCGCACGCGCTCAGCTTCTGCTTCGATGCCACGTCGCGCGGCACCATCGCGGAGGGGGCGACGCTGACCATCACTGTGGTGTCGACGGAAGCCTGGTGCTGGACCTGCGGCAAGACCGTCACCGTGGCCGACCGCTCGGGCGGCTGCCCGGACTGCGGCGGCTTCACCGTGCGCGCCGCCGATCCGCGCGACCTGAGGGTGACGGAGATCGTCGGCTCGCTGCGCCGGGAGGGGGCGGCCTGAGGCCGCTGCAACGGCCCATGCATCGCAATGGTGGAATTCCTTCGGGGCCAACAAGTATTTGGAAAATATTGGTAAATCTTGATTTGGGTCAGTGATCCCGGATTGGCCAACGGGTAGCCTTAGTCTCCTCCAATCTGTCCGCGCCTGACGTGCTGCGGTGGTTTTCGCGCAGCGGGTGCGCGCCAGGGAGGCGGGGGTACATGGTCGAGCCGGACAAACAAGACCATCCGATCATGGCCATCGACCGTGATGGCCTCAACGCGCTCATCCAGCGCCTTGCCGCAGAGGGCTACCAGGTCATCGGGCCACGGGTGGAAGATGCCGCCGTGGTGCTGGGGCCGGTTGCCGGGGTGGCCGATCTGCCTGCGGGGTGGACGGACGAACAGTCCGGCGGCCACTACCGGTTGGTGGCGGATGGCAAGGGCGAGGCCGGCGCGCTGTTCGGCTACACGCTGGCCGCCCAGGGCTGGAAGCGCTACCTGCATCCGCCGCGCACGCGCCTGTGGCAGGCCCATCGCGAGGGGCGGTCGTGGCGCGTGGAAGCGGAAGCTGCACCGCAGCGCTACGCCTTCCTCGGCGTCCGCGCCTGCGAGCTGAGCGCCATCGGCGTGCTCGACCGGGTGTTCGACAACGGCCAGTTCACCGATCCCGGCTATGCCGCCCGGCGCAGCGGCACCTTCATCGTCGCGGTCAATTGCGGGCGGGCGGCCGCCACCTGCTTCTGTGCCTCCATGGACACCGGCCCGAAGGCCCATGCGGGCTTCGACCTGGCGTTGACCGAGCTGCCCGGCGAGGACCGGGCGGGCTTCGTGGTGGAGGTCGGCTCTCCCGCCGGGGCGGCGATGCTCCAGGCCATTCCCCACGGCCCTGCGGCAGCGGCGGACATCGACGCGGCGGAGCGCGCGGTCGCCACCGCCACCGCCCAGATGCAGCGTGCCGCCGGCGGGCGGGAAATGGTGGCCGATGCGGCCGGCGTGCTCAGCCGCAACGCCGAACATCCGCTGTGGGAAGCGGTGGCCGCACGGTGCCTGGGCTGCGGCAACTGTACGGCCGTGTGCCCCACCTGCTTCTGCACCTCGGTGGAAGACACCACCGACCTGTCGGGCGAAGTGGCGGAGCGGTGGCGCCGCTGGGATTCCTGCTTCACGCTCGACTTCAGCTACATCCACGGCGGCAGCGTGCGCCGCGGCACGGCTTCGCGCTACCGCCAGTGGATCACCCACAAACTATCCTATTGGCATGAACAGTTCGGCACCTCGGGGTGCGTCGGCTGCGGGCGCTGCATCACCTGGTGCCCCGTGGGGATCGACATCACCGAGGAAGCGCGGGCGCTTGCCGAAAGCGAAGGGAGGACGTGACCCATGCATGTGGAAGGGCTCGACCGCCTGTTGAAGGAGCACCCATTCTTCGCCGGGTTCGATGCGGCCACGCTGGAACTGCTGGCCGGCTGTGCTGCCAATGAGCGTTTCGCCGCCGGCGAGTTCATCGCCCGCGCCCAAAGCCGGGCAGACAAGTTCTTCGTCATCCGCCACGGCAGCGTGGCGCTGGAAATCCGCGTGCCGGGCCGCGATCCGCTGATCGTGGAAACCCTGCACGAGGGCGAGATCCTCGGCTGGTCGTGGATCGTGCCGCCCTACACCTGGTCCTACGACGCCCGCGCGGTGGCGCTGACCCGTGCGGTCAGCCTCGATGCCACCTGCCTGCGCGCCAAGCTGGAGGCCGACCATTCGCTCGGCTACGAGCTGTTCAAGCGGGTGATGCCGGTGTTGGCGAGCCGCCTGGCCTCCGCCCGCCTGCGCCTGGTGGACATGTACGGGCCGCCGGCCGGCGCCGTCGGGCGCCAGCGGTAGGGACACGGCCGAGGACGACGGTGCAAGCGGGATCGTGACCATGGATATTGCCGCCCCCACCATTCGCCCGCCCAGCGGCGACCCGATGCTGCCGCGGCTGTTCCGCATCGAGCGGGTGAAGAAGGAGCTGTCGGACACCTTCACCATGGAGATCACGCCGGCGGACGGCGGCCCGTTCCACTTCCGCCCCGGCCAGTTCAACATGCTGTCGGCCTTCGGCGTCGGCGAGGTGCCCATCTCCATCAGCGGCGATCCCGGCGACCCGGAACTGCTGGTGCACACCACGCGGGTGGTCGGCTCCGTCACCGCGGCGATCTGTGCCCTGAAGCCGGGCGACACGGTCGGCGTGCGCGGCCCCTTCGGCAGCCACTGGCCGGTGGAAGATGCGCGCGGTGCCGATGTGGTGTTCGTCGCCGGCGGCATCGGCCTCGCCCCGCTGCGCCCGGCCATCTACCAGATCATGGCGGACCGGGAGCACTACGGAAACGTGGTGATCTTCTACGGCTCGCGCACGCCCGAAGACCTGCTCTACCGGCGCGAATTGCAGCGCTGGCGCGGGCGCTTCGACATGAGCACGGAAATCATCGTCGACCGCGCCACCGGCCATTGGGGCGGCCGTGTCGGCGTCGTCACCAAGCTGATCCGCGGCGGCGGCTTCGACCGCCACCACTCCATCGCCTTCGTCTGCGGGCCGGAGGTGATGATGCGCTTTGCCGTGCAGACGCTGGGCGAATGCGGGGTGACGGGCGACCGCGTCTTCCTGTCGATGGAGCGCAACATGAAATGCGCGCTCGGCTTCTGCGGCCACTGCCAGTTCGGCCCGACCTTCGTGTGCCGCGACGGCCCGGTGTACCGCTACGACGCCATCGAGCGCCTGTTCAACGTGTGGGAGGTCTGACCCATGACCGCACGCAAACCCAAGCTGGCGGTGTGGAAGTTTTCCTCCTGCGATGGCTGCCAGCTCAGCCTGCTGGACTGCGAGGACGAGCTGCTGGCGGTCGCCGACGCGGTGGAGATCGCCTATTTCCTGGAAGCCACCCGCGCCCAGGTGAAGGGCCCCTACGATGTGTCGCTGGTCGAAGGCTCGGTGACGACGCCGGAGGACATCCGCCGCATCCGCAAGATCCGCAAGCAGTCCAAGGTCCTGATCACCATCGGCGCCTGCGCGACGGCCGGCGGCATCCAGGCTTTGCGCAACTTCAACCGGGTGTACGACTTCATCACCGCGGTCTACGCCGAGCCCGACTATATCGAAACGCTGGCCACCTCCACGCCGATCCAGGATCACGTGCCGGTGGATTTCGAGCTGCGCGGCTGCCCCATCAACAAGTACCAGCTTCTGGAGGTGGTGAACGCGCTGCTGAATGGCCGCCGCCCCGTGGTGCCGGCCCACAGCCAGTGCGTGGAATGCAAGGCCCACGGCACGGTGTGCGTGATGGTCTCCCAAGGCACGCCGTGCCTCGGCCCCGTCACCCAGGCGGGCTGCGGCAACCTGTGCCCGTCGGTCAACCGCGCCTGCTACGGCTGCTTTGGGCCCAAGGAGATGCCCAACACCTCCAGCCTCGCCGGCTGGTTCTCCGCCAACGGGCTCGGCCAGCCGCATGTGCGCGACTTCTTCCGCTCCTTCAATGCCGGGGCCGAACCGTTCCGCCGGGAGAGCGAAGCCCATGAATGATGCCACGGCCGGCGGGGCCGCCACCGCCAGGACCATCAAGGTGGATGCGCTGGCTCGCGTGGAAGGCGAAGGCGCGCTCTACGTCCGCATCAAGGACGGGGCGGTCAAGGACATCAAGTTCCGCATCTTCGAGCCGCCGCGCTTCTTCGAGGCGCTGCTGCGCGGGCGCATGTTCTCCGATGCGCCGGACATCACCGCGCGCATCTGCGGCATCTGCCCGGTGGCCTACATCATGGGCGCCAGCCACGCCATGGAGGATGCGCTGGGCGTGGCGCCATCGCGCGCGATCGGCAATCTGCGCCGGCTGCTCTATTGCGGGGAGTGGATCGAAAGCCACGTGCTGCACGCCGCCATGCTGCATGCGCCGGACTTCCTGGGGCTGGACGATGCCTTGCAGCTCGCCAAGTCCAACCGCGCGGTGGTGGAAAAGGCCCTGGCGCTGAAGAAGCTGGGCAACGACATCCTGGAGGTGATCGGCGGCCGCGCGGTGCACCCGGTGAACACCCGCGTCGGCGGCTTCTACAAGGCGCCGAAGCCGGCGGACATCGCCGCACTCACCGACCGGCTGCGCTGGGGGGCCGATGCCGCCGAGGACCTCGCCCTGCTGTTCGGCGGGTTCGACTTCCCCGACTACGAGTACGACTACACTTGCGTGTCCCTGCGCCACCCCGATGTATACGCCATCGAGGCCGGGCGCCTGGTATCCAACCGCGGGCTCGACATCGCGCTGTCGAAGTTCTTCGACCATTTCGGCGAACTGCACGTCGCCCACTCCAACGCCCTGCACGGGGTGATGACGGATGGCAGCGGGCCCTACCTGGTTGGGCCGGTCGCCCGCTACAACAACAACTTCGAGCAGTTGACCGAGCGGGCGCGCGACGTCGCCAAGCGGGCCGGGCTCGGCCCCGTGTGCAACAACCCCTATCGCAGCATCGTCGTGCGCATGTTGGAAACGCTGTATGCGTGCGAGGAGGCGCTGCGCCTGGCGGAAGCCTACGAGCCGCCCGCCCCGCC
This sequence comes from Rhodospirillaceae bacterium, assembly GCA_020425485.1. Classification (GTDB taxonomy): domain Bacteria; phylum Pseudomonadota; class Alphaproteobacteria; order DSM-16000; family Inquilinaceae; genus JACKIH01. The sequence continues at coordinate 288 of JAGQRL010000272.1, read as the reverse complement.
AGCGGCCGAGGTGGTGCCGGGGCCGGGCACCGGTTACGGCTGCACCGAAGCGCCGCGCGGCATCTGCTTCCACCGCTACGAGCTGGACAGGGAAGGCCGCATCGTCACCGCCACCATCGTGCCGCCCACCGCCCAGAACCAGCCGCAGATCGAACGCGACCTGCTGGGGGTGGTGGAGGCCAACATGACGATGGCCGACGAAGACCTGAAATGGCGGTGCGAGCAGACCATCCGCAACTACGATCCCTGCATCTCGTGCGCCACCCACTTCCTTGACCTGCGCGTCGA
>JAGQRL010000023.1 GCA_020425485.1 Rhodospirillaceae bacterium | reverse complement strand
CATGCCGCGCTGGGCGGTGTCCATGCTTTCCGCCACGCCGAGGCCGAGATCCCACAGCGAATGGCGGAAGGCGAGTGTGCGCTCCCAGTCCACCGCCGCGTCGAGCCAGGGGTTGGCGTCGGCCAGCGGGTCGGCCACCACATGGGCGGCGGCAAAGGCGGTGCGGCTGAAGTGGAACGGCGGCTTGGGCCGCTCCACCGGCGTGCCCACCAGGGTGTAGGGCGCCAAGGTGCCGTCCGCGGCGGGCAGCGTCAGGGTCGGCATGGCTCAGGCCCCCAGCGCCGGCACGTCGAGCCAGCGGCGCTCCTGCCAGCTCTTCAGCCCCAGCTCGGCAAGCTGCACGCCCTTGGCCCCTTCCCACAGGGTGAAGCGGTAGGGTGCATCTTCCAGCACGTGCTTGAGGAACATCTCCCACTGGACGCGGAAGCCGTTGGGCGGCGGGAAGTTGTCCGGCACCTTCTGCCAGTGCTCGAAGAAGTTCAGCGGCTGGCGCTCATCGGGGTTCCACACCGGCTTGGGTGTCGCCTGGCGCGGCTGGATGTAGCAGTCGAACAGCCCGCACACGGCACTGCCGTCGGTCCCGTCGGCATGGAACGTCACCAGGTCGTCGCGGCGCACGCGTGTGGTCCACGAGCTGTTGGACTGCACCACCACGCCGTCGTCCAGCTCGAACAGGGCATAGGCGGCATCGTCGGCATCGGCCGCGTAGGGCTTGCCCTGCTCGTCCCAGCGGCGGGGAATGTGGGTGGCGCCATGGCACATCACCGAGCGCACGGGGCCGAACAGGTTGTCGATCACGTAGCGCCAGTGGCACAGCATATCGAGGATGATGCCGCCGCCATCGCCCTTGCGGTAGTTCCAGGACGGGCGCTGGGCCGGCTGCCAATCGCCCTCGAACACCCAGTAGCCGAATTCCGACCGCACGGAGAGCAGGCGGCCGAAAAAGCCGCTGTCGCACAGCATGGCCATCTTCATCAGGCCCGGCAGGAACAGCTTGTCCTGCACCACCCCGTGCTTGATGCCGGCCGCGTCCGCCGCCCGGCACACCGCCAGGGCATCCTCCAGGGAGTCCGACACCGGCTTTTCGCAGTACACGTGCTTGCCCGCGGCGATCGCCTGGTTCAGCAGGGCGGCGCGAAGCTGGGTGGAGGCGGCATCGAAGAAAATCGTGTCGTCGGGGTTGGCCAGCGCCGCGGTCAGGTCCGTCGTCCAGCGCTCCACCCCATGGGCCTTGGCCAGCCGTTCGATCTTGTCGGCGTTGCGGCCCACCAGGATGGGGTCCACCTGCACCCGCCGCCCGTCCGACAGCACCACCCCGCCATCCTTGCGGATCGCCAGGATGGAGCGGATCAGGTGCTGGTTCATGCCCATGCGGCCGGTGACACCGTGCATGATGATGCCGATACGGTCAGACATGGCGGGGGGCTCCTCCCTTGGCGGTTTGGCCTTGACGGTCTTGGCGGTTTCCTGCGGCCGGCCGGGCATCAGCCCAGCCAGCGCGCCAGGTTGGCGGCAACGAAGGCGTCGTCGTTGTGGTCGGGATAGGCTCGGTAAACCCGTTCGATCTCTTCGGCCTGGCCGGGACCGAGCGCCTCCTCGGGGTCGAGGCACCACAGCCCCTCCAGCAGCCCCTGGCGGCGCAGCACGGCGTGCAGCCCGGCGATGCAGCCGCGAAAATCGTTGGCCGCATCGAAGAAGGCGGCGTTGGCATCGGTGGTGGCGGCATCGCGGCTGAGCCAGGCGATATCGAGCGCCGAGCCGCCGTCGCGCGCACGGATCTGTTCCACCAGCTCCACCGCGGTGCGCGTCCACACCGCCCAGTGGCCGAGCAGCCCGCCGACAATGCGCAGCGTCACCGCCCCACCCGGCCGGTCGACCACAAAGGGCGTCAGCAGGTCGAGCACGATGTGGTCGTCGTTGCCGGTGTAAAGGGTGATGCGGTCTTCCGCCCGCGCATCGGCCACCCCGCGCACCACGTCCAGCGTGCGGTAGCGGTTGAACGGCGCGATCTTGATGCCGAGCACGCAGTCCAGTTCGGCAAAGCGGCGCCAGAACTCCCGGTCCAGCACGCGGCCGCCCACCGCCGGCTGCAGGTAGAAGCCGATCAAGGGCATCACCGCCCCCACCGCCTTGGCGTGGGCGATCAGCTCGTCCACCGAGGCGCCGTCGTGCCCCGCCAGGCTGAGCAGCACGGCGTGGTAGCCGAGGCCGCGGGCCAGTTCCGCCTCCGTCACCGCCTGGGCGGTGGGGCCGACGGCGCCGGCCACCATCAGCGGCGTGCGGTCGACCCAGCCTTCCGCTTCCTCCCGCGCCAGCCGCAGCACCGGCTCCAGCAGCCCGACCTGGCGGATGGCGAACTGGGTGGTGTGCACCGCCACCGCCAGCCCGGCCGCCCCGGCATCCAGGTAGTAGCGGCTGAGTGCGCGCTGGCGGCGTTCGTCCAGCTTGCGCCCGGCATCGAGCGCCAGGGGATGGGCCGGAATCACCCCGCCGCGGCGAAAGGCGGCGAGCGTTTGGGAGGGGATATCGGCGATCTGCATCGGGAGGCACGCTTTGTAACTGGTTGGTTACTTAAGCCCGGCGGCGTGGCCGTGTCAAACCGTCTCAGCGCGGTTGGTGCCCGCGTCGGCGCGCAGATATCCCAGGATCAGCGACACCACATGGGCGCGGCGATAGGCCAGCGCGTCCGGTGCCGCCAGGTCGATATCGAAGATCGCCGACAGGGTCGCCCGGTTGGAGAAGGAGAAGTAGCTGACGCCGGCGATGGAGATGTAGAGCTGCACCGGGTCCACATCGCAGCGGAACTGGCCGCTGCGCGCGCCGCGGTCCAAGAGGTCTCGGATCAGCGCCACCAGCGGCATGTTGAGCTGCACGGCCTTGGTGGATTCCTGCACATGGCGGCCGCCATGCAGGTTGGCCTCGTTCAGCAGCTTGATGAATTCCGGGTGGTCGAGAAACCAGTCGAAGCTGAAGGCCACCAGCTCCGCCATGGCTTCCACCGGGTCGCGGCTGGTGAGCTCCAGGGCCGCCTCGCTGCCGCGGATATCGGCATAGGCCTGTTCCAGCACCGCGCCGAACAGCTCATCCTTGGAGCCGAAATAGTGATAGATCATGCGCTTGTTGAAGCCGGCCAGGCGCGCGATCTCGTCGATCCGCGCCCCTTCCAGCCCGCGCGCGGAAAACTCCGCCGTCGCCGCATCGAGGATGCGCCGGCGCGTGCGCACCGGGTCGCGCACCGCCCGCGGAGCTTCCTCCTCCGCGGTGTCCGGTGCCGCCGGCCCGCCTATCTCAGTACGATCCGCCACGGGTCTCGAAATGGGTCGGCTTGTTGAGCGAGCGGCCGCCGCGGGAAACCCAGTCCGCCGTCCAGTCCAGCAGCTTGGCCAGGGGAACCGAGGGATAGCCGAACAGGCGCTGCTGTTCGGCGGTGTTCACCAGCCAGGCGGTGTCGGCCTCCTCGCCTTCCAGCAACGGCGCCTTGCCCAGCCGTTCGCCGAGCCCCAGCGCCAGCGCCCGCACGCTCGCCACTTCCGGGCCGGAGACGTTCAAGGGCGTGGTCGGCGTGGTGCAGTGGGCCAGCGCCCTGAGCGCGCAGGCATTGGCATCGCCCTGCCAGATGACGTTGACATGGCCCATGCCCAGCGGCACCGGCTGGCCATCGCGCACCGCCACGGCGATGTCGTGCAGCACGCCGTAACGCAGGTCGATGGCGTAGCTGAGACGGATCAGCCGGCCCGGCGTGCCGTGCTTTTCCGACAGGTATTCGAAGATGCGCTCGCGGCCGACGCAGGAATTGGCGTACTCGCCGGACGGCGCCACCGGCGCCACGCTTTCCTTAGCCCCGCCGTGGCGGATATCCACATAGGGGTAAACGCAGGCCGTTGAGAAGGCGACGATCCGGGCCTCGGGAAAGGCTTCGCCGACGATGCCCGGCACATGCACGTTCATCGCCCAGGTCAGCGGTTCGGCACCGGTGGAGCCGAACTTGCGGCCGGCCATGAAGATCACGTTCTCCACCTTGGGCAGGGCCGCCACCGCCGCCCGGTCGGTGAGGTCACACGCGATGGTCTCGATACCGGCGGCGTTGAGCTGGCTTTCCAGCCCGGCTTCGCTGAAGCGCGCCACGCCGATCACCCGCTTGTCCGGGGCCGCCCGCTTGGCCATGCGGGCCAGCGTCGGCCCCATCTTGCCGCCCACCCCGAGCACCAGGATATCCCCCGGCACCGTGTCCAGATCCTCCACCAAGGCGGCGTCGGGCAGGGTCATCAGGTCTTCCAGCGCCGTCTCGTCGGCGAAGGAGTCGGGCAGCGCGCGGTGGGCGTGGAAGGTCACGTCCTTCTCTCCAGCATGTCGAAGGTCCAAGCGGTCTCGTCGATGGCGGCGTCCATGTCCGGCGGATCGACCACGCCGAGCCCCGGCACCTGCAAGGAGCCGATGCTCAGCATCCCATCGTCGATGTTCAGCCCCACCCCCTCGCCCAGCCGGGCATAGAGGTCGGGGTGGCGGGCCAGTGCTGCCTCCTGCTCCGCTTTGGGCAGGTGGTCGAGGCCGTGGAAATAGTGGTGGCCGTTGCGCTCCACATGGCCGATGCCCAGCGTCGCCACCACCGCCAGGTCGGCCTGCAGCGGCACCACCGGCAGGTTGGTGAGGTCTTCGGCCGACAGGAAGTAGCGGTCGCTTTCGGTGCGCGCGTTGTGGTGGGCGGCCAGGGCGGCGTTCATCAGCGAACGGTAGACGCCCTTGCAGTTCTTGTGGCTGACGCCCTGGTAGCCCAGCTCGATGGCCTGGGCGTAGGCCTCCGTCCAGCCGTCCGCCTCGTCGATCAGCAGCGGCCGGCCGATGGTGGCCAAGGCGCCTTCGTCCAGCGGCGCCGACATGGCGACCTGGCGGTCCAACGGCTGCTCGATGAACAGGATGGCGTCGTAGAAGTCGGCCAGCGCCTCGCGCGCCTGGATCTGCACCATCAGGGTGACGAAGTCGTCGAGCGACTTGTACTGCTCGTTGCCGTCGAGCGTGACGCCGATGGGCCGGCCAACCGAAGCCATCACCCCGGCGATGCGCTCCAGCCGATCCAGGTCCTCCGCCAGATTGCCGGACACCTTCACCTTCAGGTAGCGCAGCCGATCGTCCACCAGATAGCTGTGCAGGCTCACCGGCAGGCCGTCGTCCGGCGCATCCGGCCCCACATCTTCCGGGACGATGGGGTCGACCAGGCCGACGGTGTGGCGCAGCGCCACCTGCTTCAGCGGCGCGTCCGGCAGGGCCGCCAGGTGGGCAGCGGCCTCCAGCTCGGAAAATACGCTGGCGCAATCGATCCCCAGCAGGCCCGTGCGCACCATGGCGTCGAAGGGCTGGCCGGTAAGCCGGCCGGCGGCATCGATCACCGCACGTTCCAGCATGGACGCGGCGAAGGAGGCGCCGAGCCGGTTGAAATCGTCGGCCAGCACCCGCTCCTCGATCTCCTGGCGGGTGTCGCGCCACAGGGCGAACGGCGTGTCGGCACCGGTGTCTTCATAGATGGCGCGGGCGTGGCGCAGGGCGGCCAGCAGGTCGGCCACATTGTCCGCCGGTGTCTTGTCCGGGCGCTTGTCGAACCACTTGTAGGCCAGGAAATCGGCCGCATAGCCCTTGGTGACGGCGCCGGTATCGTCCTCCGCCTCCACCTCCAGGATGCCCACCGGCGATGCCGTCATGGTCACCACGCCGAAGCGGAACGGCAGGCGGGTGAAGGCGTTGCGGATCTTCACCCGGCTTGCCCGCACGCGCAGGCTGATGGGCGCGCTCATGCCAGGCCCTCCTGGATGCCGCGCAGGTAGCCGGCCGCCACCGCCGCCGTGGTCGG
>JAGQRL010000271.1 GCA_020425485.1 Rhodospirillaceae bacterium | reverse complement strand
ATGTTGGTGCGCCCGCACGGGCTCGGCCCCGGCAGCACGGCAGACAGATCGCCGGTGGCAAAGCGGATCAGCGGGTAGTCGCGGGTGAACACGGTCACCAGCACTTCGCCCACATCGCCGTCGGGCACCGGATCGCCGGTGCCGGGGGCGACGATTTCCACGATGGCGCCTTCGTCCACCACCAGCCCTTCGCGCGCCACCGTTTCGTAGGCGATGATGCCGAGATCGGCGATGCCGTAGGACTGGAACACCTGGATGCCGCGGCCTTCATAGAAGGCGCGCAGGGCCGGCAGATAGGGGCCGCCGGTGACATGGGCGAGCCCGCTGGCCGAACAGTCGAGCCCCAGCTCGTCGGCCTTTTCCAGGATCGCCTTCAGGAAATCGGGCGTGCCGACATAGCCCTTGGGCTTCAGCGCCGCCATCACCCGGGCCTGCTGATCGCTGTTGCCGACGCCGGCCGGGATCACCGCGCAGCCGATGCGCTTGGCCCCGCTTTCGAACATCACGCCGGCCGGGGTGAAGTGATAGGAAAAGCAGTTCTGCAGGATATCCCCGGCGCGAAAGCCGGTGGCGTGGAGCGCGCGGGCGCTGCGCCAGGGGTCGGCGTCGCTGCCTTCCGCCTCGAAAATCGGTCCGGGCGAGGCGAACAGGCGCAGCATGCCACCGGCCGGACGGGTGGCCAGGCCGCCCAGCGGCGGGTCGCCCGCCTGCAGCTCCGGCAGGTCGGACTTGCGCAGCACCGGCAGGCCGGCCAGGGCACTGCGCGACGCGATCGCCCCCGGGTCCACATCGCCGTACAGGCGCCGGTAGCCGGGTGCATGCTCCAGCACGTGGCGGATCAGCCCCGGCAGGGCCGCCATCACCGTCTGCTCCCGCTCTTCGGGATCGCGCCCTTCCAGGGCGTCGAGAAACGCATCATCCATGGCTCGCCTCCCCGCTCGGTTTTCGCGCACAGCAGCCGATTTCGCGGGCATCTGTCCAGCCCCGTGCGCGACCGGGCCTGTCGCTGCGGACGCGGGGGAGCGGCCGGCGGCCGACAGCCATACAGAGAATTTTAAGCAATATGGTCAATACATGGAAACCATGCCGCCCGCCGCCTGGCCCCGGCCGTCCTCACCATGGGTTGCGAGGAGTTCCGCAATGTTTCGCCTTACGCTGTCGCGGAAGCTGCCGTTGCTCGTGGTCGGCCTGTCGCTGGTTGCCGCCGGGATCACCGGAACCATCGCCTTCTACCAGGCCCAGTCCGCCCTGTCGCACGCCGCGGAAAGCCGCATGTCGGGGCTGCGCGACGCCCGCCGCTTCGTGCTTCAGGGCTATATGGACCACCTGGCCACCGAGCTGCACATCATCGCCTCCAACCCCACGGTGGTGCGCGCGGTGAGCGACTTCAGCCAGGCCATCCACGAGGTCGGCCCCGAACAGTTCCAGGAGATCGTGGACTCGTTCGTAACCGATAACCCCTACCCGGACGGCGAAGGGTACGAACTGCTCTCCACCGGCAGCACCGACCCCTACACGCTCGTCCATCAACGCGACCATCCCTGGCTGCGGCAATTCGTGGCCGATGGCATCTTCGACGACGTCTACCTGATCGATGCCTCCGGCCAGATCGTCTACACCGCGGCCAAGCACGGCGATCTGGGCCACCTGATGAGCGACGAGGAGATTGCCGAACGGCCGCTCGCCCATGCCTTCATGCACATCTCCAGCGATCCCCATCGCCTGCCCTACCTGTTGGCCGACTACGGCTCCTACCCGCTGCTCAACGGCGATGTGGCCAGCTACATCCTGTCGCCGATCTCCAGCCCGGAGGGCACCTTCATCGGGGTGCTCGCCTTCCGGCTGTCGATTTCCCGGATCAACGAGCTGATGACCGATGTGGAGGGCCTCGGCTCGGCCGGCGAAACCTATGTGGTCGGCGCCGACCACATGCTGCGCAGCCAGCCCGGCCGGGCGGGAGAAGAGCCGGTCCAGGGCAACCGGGTGGAAACACAGCCCGCCAGCCGTGCCCTTGGGGGCGAGACGGGCTTGATGGTGGCGGAAAACTACCGCGGCGAGACGGTGCTGTCGGCCTTTGCACCGGTGGAGGTGCTCGGCGCCACCTGGGCGGTGCTTGCCGAAGTGGACATGTCGATGGTGCGGGCCCCGGCCATCCAAATGGGCGAGCTGCTGGCGATCGCCGCGGCCGCGGTCGGCTTCGTGATTGCCGGCGTCGGCCTGCTCGTCACCAACGGCATCGTCAATCCCATCACCGAGATGACGAACGCCATGCGGCGCCTTGCCAACGGCGACATGTCGGTGACCGTGCCGGCGCGCAGCCGCACCGACGAAATCGGCGCCATGGCGGCGGCGGTGGAGGTGTTCAAGACCAATGCCCAGAAGGTCAGCGACCTGCAAGTCGAGCGCCAGGAGCAGGAAGCGCGCGCGGAAGCCGAACGCAGCGCCCAGCTCGATGGCCTGGCCTATGCCTTCGAAAGTTCGGTGGGCGACATCGTCCGCTCGGTGTCCGCCGCGGCCACCCAGATGGAGTCGACCGCCCAGGCGATGAGCGATATCGCCGTGCGCACCACCACGCGGGCGCAATCGGTGGCGAAGTCGGCCGGCTCCGCATCGTCCAGCGTGCAGATCGTCGCCGCTGCGGCGGAAGAGCTGAGTGCTTCGATCAGCGAGATCAGCACCCAGGTGGGCCGCCAGTCCGGCATGGCCAGCGAGGCGACGGATGCCGCCGACGAAAGCGGCCGGCGCATGGCCACGCTGAGCAATGCCGCCAACTCCATCGGCGAGGTGATGACCCTGATCAACACCATCGCCGAACAGACCAAGCTGCTGGCGCTGAATGCCACTATCGAAGCGGCACGCGCCGGCGAGGCCGGCCGCGGCTTCGCCGTCGTTGCCTCCGAAGTGAAGTCGCTGGCCGAGCAGACCGGCCGCGCCACCGAACAGATCGCCGGCCATGTGCAGGCGGTGCAGAGCGAAACCGAAGGGGCGGTCGCCGCCAACCGGGTGATCCACGGCAAGGTCGGCGCGATGCGGGAAATCGCCTCGGCCGTCGCCGCCGCCGTGGAACAGCAGACCGCCGCGACGGAGGAAATCGGCCGCAGCGTCCAGCTCGCCCACCAGAGCGCCACCGAGGTGGCCGCGGCCATCGTGGAAGTGCACGGGGCGGCGGACGACAGCAGTGCCGCGTCCGGTCAGGTGCTGTCGGCGGCCAAGCAGCTCGCCACCGAGGTGGAGAAGCTGTCCGACCACGTGTCCAGCTTCACCCGCACGGTGCGCGCCGGCTAGCCGGCTCTACGGCTTGGCGGCGCCAGCCCACACCCCCGCCCGGCCGCCCAATTCAGGATACTGTCGTTGGGTGGCCGGGCGGGGGTGTGGGCTGGTTCCGTCTTGGCGGCACCGGGACCTTCGCCCCGGTGCAGCGCCAATCTACCCTCAGCTTGCGAACAGCGCCTTGGCTTCCTGGCGCCGGGCATGCAGCACCGGTTCGGTGTAACCGTTGGGCTGCCCCCGGCCCTTGAACACCAGGTCGCAGGCCGCCTTGAAGGCCACGCTGGCCTCGAAGTCCGGCGCCATCGGCCGGTAGGCCGGATCGCCTTCGTTCTGCCGGTCGACCACCGCGGCCATGCGCTTCATGGTCTCCAGCACCTGCTCTTCGTTGGTGATGCCGTGGTAGAGCCAGTTGGCGATGTGCTGGCTGGAGATGCGCAGGGTGGCGCGGTCTTCCATCAGGCCGATGTCGTTGATGTCCGGCACCTTGGAG
>JAGQRL010000270.1 GCA_020425485.1 Rhodospirillaceae bacterium | reverse complement strand
GGTGACCAACAACTCCCTCCTTACGCCTGCGCAACTGGTCTCTTATTTAGACCTGGTCTGATTTCTAGACCAAGGAGGAACCCATGACCGGTTCTGAGACGATCGCCGTAACCGGGGCCACCGGGCAGCTTGGCCGGCTGGTCATCGCCGACCTGCTGGCACGTACGCCCACCCCCCACATCATCGCCATGGTGCGCACCCCCGCCGCGGCACAGGATCTGGCCGACCGCGGCGTGGAGCTGCGCGCGGCCGACTATGAGGACCCCGCCGCCGTGGCCGCCGCCCTCACCGGGGTGGACAAGGTGCTGCTGATTTCCTCCAGCGCCGTCGGCCAGCGGGCCGCCCACCACCGCAGCGTCATCGAGGCCGCCGCCGCGGCAGGCGTGACGTTGCTGGCCTATACAAGCATCCTGCACGCCGACACCAACCCGATGCTGCTGGGAACCGAGCACCGTGAAACCGAAGCGCTGCTCGCCGCCTCCGGCCTGCCCTACGCGCTGTTGCGCAACGGCTGGTACACGGAAAACTACACCGCCGCCGCCCTGCCGGCGGTCCAGCACGGTGCGGTTCTCGGATCGTCGGGGGACGGGCGCATTTCCTCGGCCGCGCGCGCCGATTTCGCCGCCGCCGCCGCAGCCGTGCTGACAAGCACGGAGGAGCAGGCCGGCAAGGTCTACGAACTGGCGGGCGATAGCGCCTACACGCTCAGCGACTACGCCGCCGAACTCGCCCGCCAATCGGGCAAGCCGGTGGCCTACCAGGACCTGCCGGAAGCCGATTTCGCCGCCGCCCTGGAGTCCATGGGCCTGCCGGCAGCCCTGGCCAAGGCCCTGGCGGACAGCAGCGTGCAGACCAAGGCGGGCGCCCTGTTCGATGACAGCGGCGACCTGCGCCGGCTGATCGGCCGGCCCACCACGCCGCTGGCGGAAACGGTGGCGGCGGCCCTGGCGACTGCTGGCTGACCCACACCGGCGGCGCCTGGGCCGGCTACCCGGCGCCGCCCAAGGGCCAGATCAGCGGCACCACCAGCACCGTCACCAGGCCGGCCAGCAGGTTCATCGGCACGCCGACCTTGACGAAGTCGACGAAGCGGTAGCCGCCGGCGTTATAGACGAGCGTGTTGGTCTGGTAGCCGATGGGGGTGGCGAAGCTGGCCGAGGCGCCGAACATCACGGTGATCACGAAGGGGCGCGGATCCAGCCCCGCCGCAGTGGCGATGCCGATGGCAATCGGCGTCATCAGCACCGCCACGGCATTGTTGGTCACCGCCTCGGTGAGCACCGAGGTGAGCGCATAGACCAGCACCAGCATCACCAGCGGCGAGGTGCCGGCGATCACCGGCGCCAGCACCTCCACCAGCAGGGCGAGCGCGCCGGTGCGGTCCATCGCCGCCCCGATCATCAGCATGGAGACGATCAGCAGCAGCAGGCGGCCATCCATCGCCCGCACCAGCTCATCGGACTGGATGCAGCCCGTCACCACCACCAAGGCCACGCCGATCAGCGCCAGGTGGAGGATCGGCGCCACGTTGAGCGCTGCCAGCCCCACCACCGCCAGCATCACGCCCACGGCGATGGGCGCCTTGGAGCGGCGGATCGCCCGCGCCTGGCTCGGCTGGATGTTGGTCAGGGCTGCATCTTCCGCCAGGCGGGAGATGTCCTCCGCCGCACCGTCGAGCAGCAGGGTATCGCCCACCGACAGGGGCACGGAGTCCGGCCGCCGGTCGATATAGGTGCCTTCGCGGTGCAGCCCCAGCATGTAGACGCCGTAGCGCCGCCGCCAGCGCAGCTCCGCCTGGGTTTGGCCGAGCACGCGGGCCGCCGGGCCCACCAGCACCTCCACCACCTGGCTGCGCCGCGCCCGCGCCGGTTCCAGGCCCGGCAGCAGGGCCGACCGCACCACCCCTTCGCGGAAGCCCAGCAGCTCCACGTCGCGCAGCCGCAGCACCACGGTGTCGCCGGCCTGCAGCCGCAGCTCGGCCAGCGAATGGCGCAGCGAGATGTCGCCGCGCACCACGTCCACCACCTGGCCGGCGGCCCGCGTCAGCGCCTCGATGCGCTGCACCGTGGCGCCCACCAGGGAGGACTCGGTGGGGATGAACAGCTCCGCCAGCCACGACCGTTCGTCGCGCTCGCCCACCGCCAGGGTGGGCGGCCGCCGGTCCGGCAGCAGGTGGCGGCCCACCAGGCCAAGGAACAGGGCGCCGGCCAGCGCCACCGCCAGGCCCACCGGGGCGATTTCGAACAGCGAGAAGGGCGCCAGCCCGGCCGACCGCGCCACCCCGTCCACCAGCAGGTTGGTCGAAGTACCCACCAGCGTGCAGGTGCCGCCGAGGATCACCATGAAGGACAGCGGCATCAGCAGGTGCGAGGCGGGCACCCGCACATCCCGCGCCAAACCGATGGCGACCGGGATCAACACGATCACCACCGGGGTGTTGTTGACGAAGGCCGAGGCCGCAGCGGCGACGCAGAAGAACAGCAGCACCGCCACCACGCGCCGGCTGAGGGCGAGCCCGTGAAGGCGGTCGGCGAGCGCGGCCAGGGCGCCGGTGCGGGCCAGAGCCGCGCTCAGCACGAACATGGCGCCGATGGTGGCCGGTGCGGGGTTGGCGATGGCGGCCCGCACCTCGTCGGTGCCGATCAGCCCCAGCGCCAGCGCTGCCGCAGCACCGCAGAAGGCGGTGATTTCCGCCGGCATCACCTCCAGCACGAACAGGGCGAACACGACGGCCACCAGTCCCAGGGCCACCAGGGGTTGGATATCGGCAGGAAGGTCGATCACCGGGCCGGCTCTCCCGGTTGAGAGCGGCGGGCACAGCCGTGCGGCGGAGCGCCGACGGTCAAGGCAGGCCGGGCAAGGAGCCGGCCAGGAAGCCGAGCAGGCTGCGGAACGTCCATCCTGGTCGTGGCGAGGCGCACCGTTGGAGATCGCCGGACCAAACGCCCGGCTTCACCGATGAGCTTGCGCGCACGCACGCACCCTCGCAACGGTCCTGCAGGCCCACCCACCGCATGGCTGTCACGGTGGCGTAGCGCCCCGGCGGCGTGGCTGCGGCCCTAATCCAGCCCGTGCCTCAGGGCGGGGACGCCGATGCCGGGGGCGCGGCGTTCGTGCAGTACGTCGCGGCGGAAGGCGAACAGTTCCGCGGGCCGGCCGCCGGTGCCGGCCACCCGCCGGCCGGTCGGCTCCACCAGTCGGCCGGCCACCAGCAGGCGGCGGAAATTCTGCTTGTGCAGGCGCACGCCCGACAGCGCCTCCACCACCTGCTGCAGGCGGAACAGGGTGAAGGCTTCCGGCAGCAGCTCGAACACCAGCGGGCGGTATTTCAGCTTGCCGCGCAGCCGCCCCATGGCGGTGGCGAGAATGCGCCGGTGGTCGAGCGCCATGCCGGCGCCGGGCAGTGCGTCCGCCGCGTCCACGCAGGCGCGCCCTTCGGTCTGGGCGTCGCGCCGGGCTTCAGCCACCAGCCCGCATTCGTAGAGCAGTTCGTGGCGCTCCAGCACCCGTTCGCCGTCCCAGCCGGGGTCGTCCAGATCGAAGGTCTGGAACACCCGCTCCGCCCGCCGGTCGCG
>JAGQRL010000269.1:4895-7443 GCA_020425485.1 Rhodospirillaceae bacterium | reverse complement strand
CTCCCCCGCCCGGCCGCCCAATATTTTACAATGGCTTGGACGGTCGGGTGGCGGGGTTGGGCCGGGAAGCCCCCGGCCCAACTGCCGGCGCAGACTGAACAGAAGAGGCGCTGACGCACACTCCCTCGCCCTCAGATTCAGGTGTCCTTAACACTCCGTATGGTTTGGTTAAGCATACCGCCGCCGGTGTCGATAACCATTCCCCGTGGTGCCCCGTGCCGCCTTCGAGCCAAGCCGATCCATCCGCCAAGGGACCGCTGCTCAATTCCGAGGAGCAGCGGCTGGTCGACTACGCGGAGCGCATCCGCCAGTCGGAGGACCCGCGGGTGGTCATCCAGATCCACCTGTCGCGCCTGCAAAACCAGAACCGGCGCGAGCACCACATCCGCGTGGCGCGCAGCGTGGCGGAGGAAATGGCCAAGCAGTTCGAAGGCGAACTGTTCCAGCTGTTGAACCAGGACATGGTGCTGACGGCCCGCGATGCGTCGCCCGAGGTGGTCGACGACATGGTGCTGCGGCTGCGCTACCTGTTCAGCGAAGATCCGGTGACCCGCTTCACCGACGACCAGACCGGCGGCGGCTTCTGCACCTGGTACATCCTGCCGCGCGACCGTCGCCGCTTCGTGGAAAGCGTCTACCGCAATTTCGAACTGGCCGAAGCCCACCGGCGCGACCGCGAAAAGCGCCGCCAGGCCTTGCAGGAAACCTCCGCGGTCGACGATCGCACGCCGCTCACCCCGGCGACGCTGGCCCGCGTGGCCGATGCCCTGCGCAACGCCGACGTGTCGCCGCTGATGCGCAACCAGATGATCTGTGCGGTGACCCGGCGCGACCCGCCGCAGCCGGTGATGGAAGAGCTGTTCGTTTCCATCTCCGAGCTGGAACGCGCCGTGGTGCCCGACATCTCGCTGCAGGCCAACCCGTGGCTGTTCCAGTACCTCACCACCGTGCTCGACCAGCGGGTGCTGTCGGAGGTCGGCAAGAACATGCACAGCGAGCGGGCCTATTGCCTCAACCTCAACATCTCCACCGTGCTGTCGAAGGAATTCCAGCGTTTCGATGCCGCCCTGGCGCTCGGCGCGCGCGGGCGCATCGTGGTGGAGCTGCAGAAGGTCGACGTGTTCCACGACATGGGCGCCTTCGGCTTCGCCCGCGATTTCCTGCACGAACGCGGCTACAAGATCTGCCTGGACGGGCTGACCCACCTCACCCTGCCGATGATCGACCGGGCGCGCCTGGGCTTCGATTTCACCAAGATGTACTGGTCGGCCGATCTGGTGAGCGGCGTGCGCTCCGACATGGTGTCGGACCTGCGCCAGCGGGTGGAACAGACCGGCCAGAGCCGCATGATCGTCTGCCGCTGCGATACCGAGGATGCCATGCGGCTGGGCTGGGATCTGGGCGTCAGCCTGTTCCAGGGCCGCTTCATCGATCAGGTGCTGGCCGAAGCCAAGCGCATCGGCCCGGCCGCCGGGCGCGGCCCCATCATCAAGACCGGCGCCATCGGCGCCAGCAAGTAGCCGGGCGAGGCTTTACCCCTCCAGCCCCACCAGCTCGTCGCCCACGGAAATCGTGCCCGGCTCCATCACCGTGGTGTAGATGCCGCATTTGGTGTGGCCGTAGCCGGCCAGCAGCACCTTCAGCATGTTGATGTCGCGCTCCGCCGTCGCCGGGTTCACCATGGTGGCGGCACAGCGGCCGATGGGTTCGGCCACGTGCAGCTTGACGCCGCCCACGGTGAAGGTGCGGCCCACCCAGTCCTGCTCCGCCCAGGCCGGAGCGCCTTCGATCAGCAGGTTGCCGCGGAAGCGCACCGGGTCCACCGGCTGGCGCGTCACCCGTTCGATGTCGCGCACCGTCGCCAGGTTGATGATGGACACGAACGGGTCCGGCACATCGGTGAAGGACACCCCCGGCGCTTCCACCAGGCGCGGCATGCCCAGGCTTTCTTCCTTCAGATAGGCGGCGAGGAACTGGTTGATCAGGTCCTTGCCCAAGGGCGTGGAGATCTGGCCGCGCGCCACCGGCTTGCCGTCGCGCGTGATCACCAGGGTGCCGGCATCGGCATCGTATTCGGTGCGCAGGGTGGCCAGCCGCTGGTGGGCCATCAGCGTCAGGAAATGCCGCTTGGACTTCCAGGTGGGGTTCACCGGATCGACTTCCGAGGCGCCATGGGCGATGGCGAAGCGGCGGTCTTCCGGCAGGCCGGCGCCGGGGGCCAGGTCCACGCGCTCCAGCGCCTGTAGCGACAGTCCCTTGACCGGGTAGCGGTGAATATGCGCGACGGTGATGGCCATAGGGCCTTAAGCCATCGGCCGCCTGCGGTGTCAACAGTGACTGCCGGTCAACCGCCGGTACCGGGTCGTTCTTGAAATCGCCATGGTGCGATGATTTCAGTTGGGCAACTCCTGATCCGCTTTCCCTTCCAATGGAGGCCTTTAATGCGACTCAGTTCCCGCATGGGCGTTGCCTGCGGCGCCGTCGCAATCGCAGCCGCCATCGGCAGCGGGCCGATCCTGCGGGCTGAAGCCCAGGAACCGCTGCCGGA
>JAGQRL010000269.1:0-4797 GCA_020425485.1 Rhodospirillaceae bacterium | reverse complement strand
CGATCCCTATCTGGAGAGGCATGCCCAGGCGCTGGTGGCCATCGGCCTGGGGCTTTCCGCCTTCGGGCTCGACGAGCCGGCCGGCGAGGCGGTGGACCGGGCGATTGCCATGATGGCGGCCGACCCGCTCGGCGCCCGCCTCACCGACTTCCGCCTGATGCTGGCGGTCGGTCGCCACACGACCTACGGCCTGCTGGACGGCCAGGGGGTGGTTACGGACCGGTTCGCCGATCCCAGCATCGAATGGCGGGTGCTCGCACTCTTGGCACAACAACAGCTCCAGTTCGGGCTGGACGCGGACGCGGCCGCCACCATCCAGGAGCTGGATGAGACGATCGCGGACATCCCACCCAATCCGTGGCCCCTTCTCGTGCTGGCCGAGCTGCGCACGCGGACCGGCCGGCCGGAGGAAGCCCTGCCCTTGGTCGAGGCCTTCGCGGCCAACGACCTCGACTGGCGGGACCTGCGGTCCGTCGCCGACGCCGGTGCCGGTCTGGCCGAAGCCCTGGCGGCCGCCGGGCGGGTGGCGGAGGCGGAGCACTTGCTGGAGCTGTGGAACGATCCGCTCGATCAGTCGATCCTCCGCGCCGGCCTGGCGGCGGGCCTGGCGCAGGCGGGTGAGGCCGACGCCGCGGCCGAGCACCTCGCCACCGCGGTCGGCACGGTCACCGGGGCAGAGGACGCGACACCCTATTTCGCGGCGGATGCGCTGGTGCAAATCGGCACCGCCTATGATCGGGCCGGCCTGGGCGACCGGGCGGTCGAGGTGCTGGACCTGGCGCTGGCCGAGATCGCCCGGACCGATGATTTCCCCTCGGTCAACCAGGTGCTGCGCCACATTGGCCAGGCGCACCTGGATGCCGGCCGCATGGACCTGTGGCAGCAGGTGCTGGCAGCCCATCTGGAGGCGATCGCCGGGGAAGACAACGGCGCCACCCAGGGCTCGGCCCTCAACATGATCGTGCTGGCCCAGGCCAATGCCGGGCTGTTCGATGGAGCGGAGGAGACCATCGCCGCCATCCCGTTCGATGGCGCCCGGACCGCAGGCCTCGCCCGGCTGGCCCAGGGCCTGGCTGCCGACGGGCAGGTCGAGGCGGCGCGCCAACGCCTGCTGGAAGCCCGCGCGCTGGCCCTATCGATGTCGTCCGGTTCGCTGCAGGCCGATGCGCTGCTGGCAGTGGTCGATGGCCAGGTGATCGCCGCCCTGCTGGCCTACCAGGACGGCGAGTAGCGGGGTCAGCCCGCTACCACACCCCGCCATAGGCGATGAAGGGCGGGTTGCCGAAGCCCGGCTTGCCGTAGGTGAGCGGCGCGCCGCCATCGGTTTCCACCCGGCCGCCGGCCGCCGTCAGCACGGCGTGGCCGGCCGCGGTGTCCCACTCGCAGGTGGGGCCGAAGCGGGGGTAGAGATCGGCCTTGCCATTGGCCAGCAGGCAGAACTTCAGCGAGCTGCCGATGGAGGTTTCCGCCGCCACGCGGAAGCGCCTCAGGAAGTCCGCGCGCCGTTCGGGGTTGCCGTGGCTGCGGCTGACCACCACTGTCACGCCTTCTTCCGGCGGCGTGCGCACGGCGATCGCTTCGCGGCCCTCGCCGGCATCGAACCAGGCGCCCAGCCCTTCGCCGCCGAGATAGCGTTCGCCCAGCGCCGGCGCGTAGACCACGCCCAGCACCGGCCGCCCCTCGTCCACCAGGGCGATGTTGACGGTGAAGGTGCCACGGTGGGCGATGAACTCCTTGGTGCCGTCCAGCGGGTCGACCAGCCAGAACGGCCCGGTGCCGATGGGCGGGGCACGCCCGGCGGCCATCGCCTCTTCCGCAACGATCGGCAGCCCCGGCGTCAGCTCCGCCAGGCCCGCTTCGATCACCGCTTCGGCGGCATGGTCGGCATCTGTCACCGGCGTGCCGTCCGACTTCACCGACACGTCGGCCGACGGTCCGCCATCGTTGTAGAACGGCAGGATCGCCGCACCGGCGGCCAGCGCCAGACGATCCACGCTATCCAGAAGCTGGGCCGCATCGTAGCTCATTGCGCCGCCAACCCGTTTGAAGAGAGAGGGGCCGGCCGCGCCGCCTGGATCAGCGCCCACACCGCATCGGGCGTGGCGGGCATGTCCACATGCTCGATACCCAACGGCGCCAGCGCATCCACCACCGCATTGATGATGGCGGGCGGTGCGCCGATGGCGCCGGCTTCCCCGGCCCCTTTCACCCCCAGCGGGTTGGTGGTGCACGGCACCTCGTTGTACTGGAAGGTGAGGAAGGGCAGCACATCGGCCCGCGGCAGGGCGTAATCCATCAGCGATCCGGTGAGGAGCTGGCCTTCGCTGTCGAACACGGTGTGTTCCAGCAGCGCCTGGCCGACCCCCTGGGCCACCCCGCCATGCACCTGGCCGGCCAGCATCAGCGGGTTCAGCACCCGGCCGAAATCGTCCACCACCGTGTAGCGCACGATTTCCACCCCGCCGGTTTCGGGGTCCACCTCCACCTCCACCACATGGGCGCCGTTGGGGAAGGTGGCGGCGGGCGGCTTGAAGCTGCCTTGCTCTTCCATCGCCACCTCGGTCGGGCTGCGCTGGGCGATTTCCGCCAGCGTCATCGACCGGTCGGTGCCGACGATGGAAAAGCGCCCCTCTTCGTAGTGGATGTCCGCCACCGCGGCTTCCATGTAGTCCGCCGCCAGCGCCTTGGCACGGTCCTGCACCGCCAGGGCCGCCACGTTCACCGAAGCGCCGCCCACCGGGATGGAACGCGAGCCGCCGGTGCCGGAACCGCGGGCAATGATGGTGGTGTCGCCCTGTACCACGGTGATGCGGTCGGGCGCCACGCCGAGCTGTTCGGCGACAAGCTGCTTGTAGGCGGTTTCGTGGCCCTGGCCGTTCGACTGGGTGCCGATGGTCACGGTGATGTCGCCGGAGCGCGCCACCCGCACGGTGGCCCATTCCGGCCCGCCGCCGCCGCAGGCTTCCACATAGGTGGCCAGGCCGATGCCGGCGAGTTTTCCGCGATCTGCTGCCGCTGCGCGCCGGGCTGTGAACCCGTCCCAGTCGGCCAGCTTCACCGCGTCGTCCACGTTCCGCTGGAACTCGCCGCTGTCGTACACCAGCCCGGTGGCGGTGGTGTAGGGCATGGCCTCGGGCGGGATGAAGTTGCGCCGGCGGATTTCCACCGGGCTCAGCCCCAGCTCGCGCGCCGCCTTGTCCACCAGGCGCTCCACCAGATAGGCAGCTTCCGGCCGCCCGGCGCCGCGATAGGCATCCACCGGCGTGGTGTGGGTGTAGGTGCCCAGCACGTTCACGTAGACGTGGCGGAAGCGGTAGAGCCCGGCCAGCATGCGGTTGCCGGCCATGGTGGCGACGAAGGGCGCGTAGTTCGACAGATAGGCGCCCATGGCCGCGTAGGTCTTCACCCGCAGCGCCAGGAAGCGGGCATCGGCATCCAGCGCCAGGTCGGCCTGCACCACGTTGTCGCGGCCGTGGTCGTCGCTGAGGAAGGCTTCGGTGCGTTCCGACGTCCACTTCACCGGCCGGCCCAGCCGCATGGCGGCAAAGCCGGTGGCGACATATTCGGGATACATGAACAGCTTCATGCCGAAGCCGCCGCCCACATCGGTGGTGCGCACCACCACCTTGTCCTTCGGCAGGTGGAAGATGTCGTCGGCCAGGGAATCGCGGATGGAATGCACGCCCTGGCTTGAGACATAGACGCAGAGCACGCCGCTGGCCGGATCGAAATCGGCGGCGCAGGCCCGCTCCTCCATCGGGTTGGGGACGATGCGGTTGTTGACGAGATCGATGGAGATCACGCGCGCGGCTTCGGCAAACACCGCATCGGTGGCGATGCGGTCGCCCAAATCCCAGTCGAACGCGATGTTGTTGGGGGCCTCGTCCCACACCTGGGGCTGGCCGGGCTCGGTGGTGTCCTTGGTGCCGGTGGCGGCGTCCAGCGTTTCGTAGTCAACCTCCACCAGCTCCGCGGCGTCGCGCGCCAGATCGGGCGAGGTGGCTACCACCGCGGCCACCGGGTCGCCGACATGGCGCACCCGGGTGGTGGCCAGGGTCGGCCGCACGGGCGAGAAGAAGGGCCGGCCGTCGCGGTTCGGCACCGGCGTCTTGCAGCCCACGGTGCCGATGCCGGCGGCTTCCAGATCGGCCCCGGTGATCACATCCAGCACGCCGTCGGCCTCGCGCGCCGCCGATACGTCGAGCCCGGTGATCTCGGCATGGGCGAAGGGCGAGCGCACCAGCACCAGATAGGCCTGGCCATCGGCCATCACATCGTCGGTATAGCGACCGCGGCCGGTGAGCAGGCGCGGGTCCTCGCTGCGGCGCATGGCCTGGCCGAATCCGAATTGTGCCATGGGGTCCTCAAGAGAAGGCGGCGGGTCGCTACTAAACTCGTCCGGCGACCCGGCCCGGTCAATGCGGGCAGGGTAGCATGGCCGTGCCGACGCCGCTTGGCGCCGTACTGCACGTCACATCCAGCCGCGACGCCCCTTGCCGGCGGCGCCGGCCGGCCGGTTGCCGGCCTACTGGTTCATGCTCTGGAAGAAGTCGTTGTTCGACTTGGTGTGCTTCAGCTTGTCGAGCAGGAATTCCATGGCGTCGGTGGTGCCCATGGGCATCAGGATGCGCCGCAGGATCCACATCTTCGACAGGGTGTTGCGGTCGACCAGCAGCTCTTCCTTGCGGGTGCCGGACTTGCCGATATCGATGGCAGGCCAGATCCGCTTGTCCGCCAGTTTCCGCTCCAGCACGATTTCAGAGTTGCCGGTACCCTTGAACTCTTCAAAGATGACTT
>JAGQRL010000268.1 GCA_020425485.1 Rhodospirillaceae bacterium | reverse complement strand
TGCGGCGCCCAGCCGACCGACCGGGTGGCGCGCTTCCTCGGCCAGGCGGAACTGATCGCCGTGCCGGCGATCCGCGAGACGCCGAAGAAGTCGGCCCCCAAGGCCAAGGCGCAGGAGCGGGCCAAGGAGCGCGCGGAAAAGGCCGCCGCACCGGCTCCCGAGGCGGCCCCGGAGCCCGTCGCCGAGCCCGCACCGGCGGAGGCTGCCGCCGAGGCGTAATCGCCCGGCGGCTCGCCAACGCGCACGCGCATGGCACACACCAGGAAGGTCTGCGTCGGCATGATCACCGGCAGCCACGGCATCCGCGGCCTGGTGAAGGTAAGGCCCTTCACCGAAGACCCCGGGGCGGTTACCGCCTACGGACCGCTGAGCGATGCCGACGGCACGGAGACCTTCGCGCTCACCTTGCTGTCGCGCCACAAGGGCCAGTGGCTGGCCCGGCTCGACGGGGTGGACGACCGCGACGCCGCCGACCGGATGAAGGGCCTGCGCCTCTACGCCGACCGCGACCGCCTGCCGGCGGCCGGGGAGGATGAGTTCTACTACGCCGACCTGGTGGGGCTGGCGGCGGTGGGGCCGGACGGCACGACGTTGGGCACGGTGCGCGGGGTGTTCGATTTCGGCGCCGGCGACGTGCTGGAGATCGTGCGGCCAGGTGCCGCGGAGTTGCTGGTGGCCTTCACCCGCGAGGCGGTGCCGGTGGTGGACCTGGCGGCGGGGCGCATCGTCGTCGACCCGCCGGCGGAAACCGAGGTGCGGGCGGACACGCAGGCGGAGGCCGCGCCATGACCGCCCCCGCAGACGCAGATCCCGCGGAGACCGAAGCCGTGGGCACCGGCCCCGTGGATACCGGCCCCGCCTGGACGGCCCGCGTGCTGACGCTGTTCCCGGAGATGTTCCCCGGCCCGCTCGGCTGCTCGCTTGCCGGCAAGGCGTTGAAGCAGGGCTTGTGGGCGTTGGAAACGGTGGACATCCGCGAGTTCGCGCGCGATAAGCACCGGTCCGTCGACGACGCCCCCCTGGGCGGCGGCGCCGGCATGGTAATGCGCCCCGATGTGGTGGATGCCGCTCTGACGGCAGCTCGCCCCGGCGCCGACCGGGTCCTCTACGTCACTCCGCGTGGACGCCTGCTGACCCAGGGCCTGGTGGCGGACCTGGCATCGGCCGCGTGCGTTACCGTGCTGTGCGGCCGCTACGAAGGGGTCGACCAGCGGGTGCTCGATGCCCACGGGGTGGAAGAGGTGAGCGTCGGCGACTATGTGCTGTCGGGTGGCGAACCGGCGGCGATCTGCCTGATCGACGCCGTGGTGCGCCTGCTCCCCGGTGTCATGGGCAACCGCGACAGCGCGGCGGAGGAGAGCTTCGGGGCCGGTGGCCGCGACCTCCTGGAATACCCGCTCTACACCCGGCCTGCGGTGTGGACCGGGCTGGATGGCGTGGCCCGGCCGGCACCCGATGTGCTGGTTTCCGGCCACCACGAACAGGTGCGCCGCTGGCGCCAGGCCGAAGCCGAGCGGATCACCCGCGAACGCCGGCCGGATCTTTGGCGGCGGCACGTCCGAACGGGCGATGCCGCCGGAAACAGAGGAGCCGCCGAGCGCGGCGTTGAGACGAACGACCACCGGGCCGCTGCCGAGCAGCCGGTTTGAGGAGACGAGGACGATGGACGTCATTGACCAGATTGAACGGCAGCAGATCGAAAAGCTGACCGCAGACAAGCAGATCCCGGATTTCCGCCCGGGCGATACGCTGCGCGTCAACGTGAAGGTGGTGGAAGGCAACCGCGAGCGCGTGCAGGCCTATGAAGGCGTGTGCATCGCGCGGAAGAATGCCGGCATCAACAGCGCCTTCACGGTGCGCAAGATCTCCTACGGCGAAGGCGTGGAACGCGTGTTCCCGCTGTACAGCCCGCGCATCGACAGCATCGTGCTGGTGCGCCGCGGCGTGGTGCGCCGCTCCAAGCTGTATTACCTGCGCGAACTGCGCGGCAAGGCGGCCCGCATCAAGGAACGGCGCGATCCCCGTCCCGCCAAGGCGAAGGCGCAGGACGCCGGCGCCTAGGCCCGACAGGGAGCCCCTGCGTCGCTCCCCAGCCGCCGACAGCGACCCCAAAGACCAGCGACGCCGCCGGGCCGACCGGCGGCGTTGGCGTGAGTCCACGGGCGGCCCTGCCGCCGCCCGGCCTGCGGTCGCGCCAAGGTTGATTTCCGTATTTGCAGGCGGGGCTTTCTGCGGGCAATAGTCTTGGGTCTTCGCCCTTCAGCAGAGAGGCCCACGCATGCCGCCGGACCACGTTCCCCCGTCCCGCATCGGCCCCGGCGGTCCCGGCAGCAGCAGCGTTTCCCCCCCCATCCACCGGGTGTCCGTGCCGGAAGCGGGGGATACGCCGGGCCTGCCGGACATGCCGCGGCTCAGGCAGGCGCGCCTCGCCAAGGTGCGGGCGGAGCTGGCGCGGCGCGATCTGGCAGGGGCACTCCTCTACGATCCGGTGAACATCCGCTACGCCACCGGCAGCCGCAACATGGCGGTGTGGACGCTGCACAACGCCGTTCGCTACTGCTTCATCGCCACCGAAGGCCCGGTGGTGCTGTTCGATTTCCACGGCTGCGGCCACCTGTCGGCCGAGCTGGAAACCATCGACGAAACCCGCGGCGGCATCGGCTGGTACTATTTCGGCGCCGGTCCGCACATGGAAGCGCGCGCCCGCAAATGGGCCGCGGAGATCGCCGACCTGGTGGGCCTCCACGGCGGCGGCAACCGCCGGCTGGCGGTCGACAAGGTGGACCCGGCGGGGCTGGACGCGCTGCGCGGCCTCAACATCGAGGTGATGGACGGCCAGGGCGTGTGCGAAAGCGTGCGGCTGTTCAAGACGCCGGACGAAATCGCCGCCATGCAGCAGTCCATCGCCGTGGCCGAGGCCGGCATGTACCGGATGCGCGAGGCCCTGCGCCCCGGCGTGTCGGAACAGGAAATCTGGGCGCTGCTGCACGAAACCAACATCGCCAAGGGCGGTGAATGGATCGAAACGCGGCTGCTGACCACGGGCGAGAAGACCAACCCCTGGTTCCAGGAAGCCGGCACCCGCCTGCTGCGGCCGGGCGACCTGCTGAGCTTCGACACCGACCTGATCGGTCCCTACGGCTACTGTGCGGATATCTCGCGCACCTACCATTGCGGCCCCGGCCGGCCCACCGACGAGCAGCGCAAGCTCTACCGGATGGCCTGGGAGCAGATCCAGCACAACACGGCGCTGATCCGCCCCGGTCTCGGCTACCGGGAGTTTGCCGAGCGTGCCATGGTGCTGCCGGAGGATTACATGCCCCAGCGCTATTCGGTGCTGGCCCACGGGGTGGGGCTGTGTGACGAATACCCGGCCTGCGTCTACCTGCAGGACTTCGACGACGCCGGCTACGACGGCGTGTTCGAGGCCGGCCAGACCATGTGCGTGGAAAGCTATGTGGGCGTTGTCGGCGGCCGCGAGGGCGTGAAGCTGGAGCAGCAGGTGCTGGTGACCGACACCGGCGTGGCGCTGCTGTCCACCTTCCCGTGGGAAGAGGATCTGCTGGGCCGCGAGATCTGACCCGAACTGCCATCGGCCAACGGAGGCCAGGCGATGAAGAAGCTGATCAATGGCTGCGACGATGTCCTGGCCGAATCCCTGATGGGGTTCGCTGCCGCCCATGCCGATCTGGTGCGGGTGAACCTGGATCCGCGCTTCATCGTGCGCGCCGATGCGCCACATCCCGGCAAGGTGGCGGTGATTTCCGGCGGCGGCTCCGGCCACGAGCCGCTGCATGGCGGGCTGGTCGGCCCCGGCATGCTGGATGCCGCCTGCCCCGGCGAGGTGTTCACCTCCCCCACGCCGGACCAGATGATCGCGGCCGCCCAGGCGGTGGATGGCGGGGCCGGCACCCTGCTGATCGTGAAGAACTATTCCGGCGACGTGATGAACTTCGAGATGGCGGCCGAGCTGATCGGTGGCGAGGTCGCCACGGTGCTGGTGAACGACGACGTGGCGGTGGAGGACTCGCTCTACACCAGCGGCCGCCGCGGCGTCGCCGGCACGGTGGTGGTGGAAAAGGTGGTGGGGGCGGCGGCGGAAGCCGGCCGGCCGCTGGCCGACTGTGCCGCCCTGGGCGAGCGGGTGAATGCCGCCTCCGGCTCGCTGGGCGTGGCGCTCACCAGTTGCACGGTGCCGGCGGCGGGCTCGCCCACCTTGCAGATCGGCGAGGACGAGATCGAGTTCGGCGTCGGCATCCACGGCGAGGCGGGGCGCCGGCGCGAGAAGCTCAGGCCGGCCGACGCCATCGTGAACGACATGGTGTCGGCCGTGCTGGCGGACCTGTCACCCGCCCAAGGCACGCCGGCCATCCTGCTGGTCAACGGCTTCGGGGCGACGCCGCTGCTGGAGCTGTACCTCGTCTACCACACCGCCCGGCGCCTGCTGGAAGATGCCGGCGTGCCGGTGGTGCGCACGCTGGTGGGCAACTACACCACTTCGCTCGACATGGCGGGCTGCTCGGTCACCGTCACGCTGGCCGACGACGAGATCCTGTCGCTGTGGGACGCCCCGGTGCACACCGCCGCCCTGCGCTGG
>JAGQRL010000267.1:342-4005 GCA_020425485.1 Rhodospirillaceae bacterium | reverse complement strand
CCGGCGGCCGACGATGCCGCCCAGGCGCTGGCCCGTGCGGCCCCGCGGTTGCCGGGGCTGGAGATCCTGGGGCCGGCGGACCCGCCCTTGGCGGTGCTGCAACGCCGCCACCGCCGCCGGCTGCTGGCCAAGGCGCGGCGCGACGTGCGGCTGCAACCGATCCTGAAGGACTGGCTGGGCCGGGTGCGCCTGCCGGGGTCGGTCCGCGTCACCGTGGACATCGACCCCTATTCCTTCATGTAGAAAGGAGGGGGCGGTGAGCCCGCCCCGCCCCGATCACTCCGGCACGCGCACGGCCGACAGATCGACGGTGATGGTGACGTCGGTGCCCACCAGCTCGCCGGTCGCCCAGTCGCCGGTGCCCAGCGTGTAGTCGCGCCGGTCCACCGTCAGCTCGCCCGACATGCGGGCGGTGTCGCCGTCGATGGCAAGGGTGAAGGGCAGCACCACGTCGTGGGTCTGGTCCTTGATGGTCAGGGTGGCGGCGGCTTCGTAGGCGCCTTCGCCGGTGGCTTCCACCCCGGTCACCTCGAACACCGCTTCGGGATAGGTCTCCACATCGAACCAGTCGCCATCCATGGCGGTTTCGTCGCGGTCCTGGCTGCCGCTGTCGAAGCTGGCGACATCGATCACCACGCGCACCGAAACGGCTTCCAGATCGGCGGGGTCGAAGGAGATGTCGGCGGTGAACGCCTCGAAGCGGCCGGTGAACTCGCTGCCCGCCTGGGTGCCGATGAAGCCCAGCGAGCTGGTGTCACCGTCGACGCTCCAGTCGGTGGCGGCAGCCGGCCCGGCAATCAGCATAAGGGCGGCGGCAAGGGCGGAAGGACGCAGCATCGGATATCCTCTCGATCGGCTCGATCAGGGGGGGGGTGGGATGGCCCTGTGTCGCCCGGCAATGCGGCTGCGGCAGGGCAGCGCATGCCGGGCGGAGGGAATGGGTGGCTAGCGGCCCTGGGACCAGGCGCTGCGCAGCTTGGCACCCGGCGACATCCGCCGCAGCACATCGTCCTTGGAGATGAAGTGGTGCTTGAGCGCGCCGAGGATGTGCAAGGCCAGCAGCCCGGCGATCACCCACAGCATGGTTTCGTGCACCTTATAGGCGATGTCGCCGATCTCGCGGTCGGTGCCGATGAGGTCGGGGATGGTGAACAGGCCGAAGACCTCTCCGGTCGGGAAGTCCGAGGCGGAGATCATGATCCAGCCGCTCAGCGGGAACACGATCATCGCCACGTAGAGCAGGACGTGCACCAGGTGGGCGAGGAACTTCTCGTAGCCCTTGGTGGTCAGCGGCAGCGGCGGGGCGGGATTGCCCAGGCGCCACAGCAGGCGCAGCACCACCAGCGCCAGCAGCGTTATGCCGAAGGACTTGTGGAGCTGGATGAACTCGTACTGCTGCGGCCCCCGCGGCAGGTCCTCCATGTAGAGGCCCAGGCCGATCATGCCGAAGATCACCAGGGCGATCAGCCAGTGCAGGGTCTTGGCGACCGCACCGTACTTCTCCGCCGAATTGCGCCACTGCATGGATACCCTCCATTTG
Organism: Rhodospirillaceae bacterium; assembly: GCA_020425485.1. Classification (GTDB taxonomy): domain Bacteria; phylum Pseudomonadota; class Alphaproteobacteria; order DSM-16000; family Inquilinaceae; genus JACKIH01. The sequence continues at coordinate 2,465 of JAGQRL010000267.1, read as the reverse complement.
CCCGGTCGCGCCGGCCCGTTGGCAGGGGCGGATCTGTCCGCCCGCCGCCGCTGGGCCGTCGCCCACAGCCGCTGTTTAGCTGGTTGGGCCGAGCGCTTCCATCTCGATGCGCACCTCAACCTCATCGGCCACCGCCGGCGCATAGAGGCCGAGGCCCCAGTCGCTGCGGCTGAGCGTGGTGGTGGCGGTAAAGCCGGCGTAGGCCTGGGTGCCGTCGATCATCGGGTGGTCGTCGCGCAGGCCGTTGAGGGTGACGTCCAGCACCACCGTGCGGGTTTCGCCCTTCAGCGTCAGATCGCCGGTCACCTCCGCGGTGTCCTCGCCGGTCACCGTCACCGCCGTGCTGGTGAAGGTGGCGGTGGGGTAGGTCTCCACATCGAAGAAATCGGCCGACAGGAAGTGCGTGTCGCGCGCCTCGAAGCCGGTGCTCAGACTGGCGATGGCGATGGTGATGTCGACAACGCTGTTCTCCGGGTGCTCCAGATCGAGATCGAAGGTGCCTTCGACGTCGCTGAACGTGCCGGAAATCGTCGACATGCCCAAATGGTTCACTGTGAAACCAACATAGGTGTGGCTGTTGTCGATGGTGAAGGGCTCTGCCGCGGCGGCGGTGGGCAGCAGTAGGGCGGCGGCGGCCAATGCAGTTGCGAAGCGGGTCATGACGTCGTCTCCTCGTTGTCGGCCCGTGACTTGGATGGGCGGGCATCAGATGCGAAACGGCGACCGATGCCTTGCGCAGGACGCAACGCTGCAAGCAGGGTGGCGTCCGACCTGTGCCAAGTGAGGTGGCCCTGCCGCGTGGAGCTACAACCGACCGATCGATGAACTCATTGTTGCCGGAACCGCAACAACGGAGCATCAAACGGCGGGTTGCGAAACGTGCCGGCCGGTGCAGCGATTGCGAGCGGCGGTTGCGTCTGACGTTGCGTGTGCCGGAGCCCTGTGATATTCGCCTGCCGACCATCGCGACAGCGGCGCGGCGCTCCGCCCCGGCGCGAGGTCGTGATCACCCATTCCCGCAGGAATTCACCTTCCGGTGGGGCAGAAACTAAGGACTTCGAACAGCCGTGGCAGCATCAGCGCTGGGATTGATGGAACTTGCCACGCGGTATGCGTCGGCATTGTTCGACTTGGCTGACGAACAGCGTCAACTTGACGTGGTCGCCGAAGAGCTGAAGGCGTTCTGCGACGCCATCGCCGAAAACAGCGATCTCGAACGCCTCGTGCGCAGTCCGGCGTTGTCCCGCGAGGAGAAGCAGCGGGCCACAGATGCGCTGCTGACCGCCTTCGGGTCGTCGGAGCTGACGCGCAAATTCGTCGGCTACATCGCCTCGCGCCGCCGGCTGTTCATGATCAAGCAGATCACCACTCGGTTCCTGGAGGAGCTGGCGCGCCGCCGCGGCGAAGTGACCGCCACTGTGGTGTCGGCGCAGCCGTTGAGCGAGGCGCAGGAAGCCGCCTTGACCGATCAGATCAAGAAGCAGGTGGGGGCTAAGGTCCAGATGGAGCTGTCCGTCGACCCGAACCTGCTGGGCGGCATGGTGGTGCGCGTGGGCTCGCGCATGGTCGACACCTCCTTGCGTACCCAGTTGCAGAAACTCGAGACCGCCATGAAGGGAGCAGCCTGATGGAAATCAGGGCCGCTGAGATCTCTGGGATCATCAAGAACCAGATCGCCAGTTTCGGAACGGAAGCCGACATCGCGGAAGTCGGTCAGGTGCTGTCGGTCGGTGACGGCGTGGCCCGCGTGTTCGGCCTCGACAACGTCGAAGCCGGCGAGATGGTGGAGTTCCCGCACGGCATCAAAGGCATGGCGCTGAACCTCGAGACCGACAACGTCGGTGTCGTGATCTTCGGTGAAGACCGCGCCATCCGCGAGGGCGACACGGTGAAGCGTACCGGCACCATCGTGCAGGTTCCGGTGGGCAAGGCGCTGCTGGGCCGCGTGGTGGACTCGCTGGGCGAACCGATCGACGGCAAGGGCCCGATCCAGACCACCGAATTCCTGCGCGCCGAGCTGAAGGCGCCGGGCATCATTCCGCGCCAGTCGGTGCACGAGCCCATGCAGACCGGGCTGAAGTCCATCGACGCGCTGACGCCCATCGGCCGCGGCCAGCGCGAAC
>JAGQRL010000267.1:0-329 GCA_020425485.1 Rhodospirillaceae bacterium | reverse complement strand
CAAGACCGCCGTCGCCATCGACACCATCCTCAATCAGAAGTCGGTCAACGAAACCGACGACGAGTCGAAGAAGCTCTATTGCATCTACGTGGCCATCGGCCAGAAGCGCTCGACCGTCGCCCAGATCGTCAAGGCGTTGGAAGACGCCGGGGCGATGGAATACACCACCGTGGTGGCCGCCACCGCGTCTGAAGCCGCCCCGCTGCAGTTCCTGGCACCCTATGCCGGCTGCGCCATGGCGGAGTACTTCCGCGACAACGGCATGCACTCGCTGATCATCTACGACGATCTGTCGAAGCAGGCGGTGGCCTATCGCCAGATGTCGCTGC
>JAGQRL010000266.1 GCA_020425485.1 Rhodospirillaceae bacterium | reverse complement strand
CGCACCATGGCCATCATCATGCCGGGCAGCGACTTGTCGCAGCCGGCCAGGCCCACCAGCGCGTCGTAGCAGTGCCCGCGCATGGTCAGCTCGACGGAGTCGGCGATCACCTCGCGGCTGGTCAGCGAGGACTTCATGCCCTCGTGGCCCATGGCGATCCCGTCCGTCACGGTAATTGTCGTGAATTCACGGGGGGTTCCGGAGGCTTCCTTAACCCCCAGCTTGACCGCCTGGGCCTGGCGCGACAGGGCGATGTTGCACGGTGCCGCCTCGTTCCAGCAGGTGGCCACGCCGACGAAGGGCTGGGCGACCTCCTCTTCCGACAGGCCCATGGCGTAGTAGTAGGACCGGTGCGGCGCCCGATCGGGGCCGACCGTCACATGACGGCTCGGCAGCTTGGATTTGTCCCATCCGGTGACGACGCGCTGGTCCGGTGCCATGGCTTGGTATCCCGTTGGTGTGTCCGCCTGGGTAGTCTTGAGCGATCTCTAGAGCATTTCGGCCTGCGGCGGAACGCTTCGCGCCGAAGGGCGGGCCTGCCCTCCGCTCAAGCCGGCGGTGGCGCATCGCCTCATAGCAGCCGGAAGCGACGGAACAACAGCACCTCGAACACCCCCACAACCACCAAACCGCCGACGACGATGGCGAAGGCCCAATCGGAATCGGCAAAGGGAATGCCGGAAACGTTGATGCCCAGGAGCCCGGTAATGAAGGTGAGCGGCAGGAACACCGAGGCCACGATGGAGAGCAGCGCCATCGTCCTGTTGAGGCGCTCGGCGATGAAACCGGCCAGCGATTCCCGCGCAATGACGGCGCGGGCATGGATTTCATCGAGCTGTTCAACCAGACGCATCACCCGGTCGACAATCTCCTTCAGCCGGCGTTCGTGGGCCTTGGATTTCCAGGCGAACGGCTCGCGGATCAGGGTGCCCAGCGCATCCCGCTGGGGGGCGATGAACCGGCGCAGGGTGACCACCCGCCGGTGGAGCTGGGCGATGCGCGAGCGCAGGGTGGCGATCTCTCCCCCGTCCTGCTCGTCTTCCAGCGTGTCCAGGGCTTCGTCGATCTCCTCGATCGTCGTCTGCATGTAGTCGGTCAGGCCATCGGCCAGCATGACGATGAAATCGCCCGGCGTTTTCGGCCCGGTGCCCTGATCGAGCATGTGGATGAGATCGTCGATGGCGACCAGCTTGCGCCCTTGCACCGTGAACACCCGCCCGGCATCGACCCAGATGCGCACCGACACCATGTCCTCCGGGTCCGACCCCGGGTTCAGGTTGATGCCGCGCAGAATGACCAGCGCGCCGCCGCCATGGGCCACGCAGCGCGGCCGCGGGTCTTCCGCCGTCAGCGCCTCCACCATCACCTCGTCGGAGTCGGTGATCTTCGAGAGGCTGTCTGCCAGCCCCTGGTATTCGCGGTTGAGCTTGCACCACAGGGCGGAGGTGCCGGGCCGGGAGGCCCCGTTTTCCGCGGGCTGCAGCCGCTCCCCCTTGCCGCTGCCGTCCAGGGCATAGAGGGCGTAAAGGTCCGTATCCGTCATTGGCCCACCTCGCAACTCGCACACCCGCAGAGTGCCGGCCGCCCACACGGGGGCAAACCGGCTGCCGCCACGCCGCAGGACCCCGTTGCCCCGTGTGCCCCGGCGGAAATGTCCCCGGGTGCGGCCGGGGCTCAGGCGGTCGGGGCGAGCCGGCCGATTGCCGCCTTGAGCTGTTCCAGCCGCGCCAGTTCCGCCGCCCGCCGCTCCTGCTGTTCTTCCACCACCTCCGGCGGCGCCTTGGAGGTGAACGCCGGATTGTTCAGCTTGCGGTCGATGGCTTCCAGATCTTTCAAGGACTTGTCGGCCGACTTTGAGAGGCGCGCGACCTCCGCCGCGACATCGATGGCATCGGCCAGCGGCAGCGCCAGGGTGGCTTCGTCCACCAGCACCTGGGCAACACCCTGGCCCGTGGCCACCGGCTCGCCGGGGGCGGCCACCTCCAGGCGCTCCAGCCGGGCCATGCGGCAGATCACCTCTTCCCAACGCGCCGCCCAGGGCCGGCGGGCTTCGGCAAGGTGGTGCAGGCGGGCGGCGATGCGGTGGCCCGGCGGCACGTTCATTTCCGCCCGCACCGTGCGCGCGGAGCTGATCAGCCGCACCACCCAGTCCAGCTCCTCCTGGGCTGCCGCATCGGCCAGCCCTTCGGCCAGGTCGGGCCATTCCTCAAGCATCAGAGGCACTTCGTCGCCGAGCTTCAGGGTCTGCCACAGCTCCTCGGTGAGGAACGGCATCAGCGGATTGAGCAGGCTGAGGATGTGGCTGAGCACCCAGCGGGTGGTCGACTTGGTTTCGGCCACCAGGGCCGCATCGTCGCCGGCCAGGATCGGCTTGGTGAATTCCAGGTACCAGTCGCAGAAGGTGCCCCAGGTGAACTGGTAGAGCGCCCCCGCCGCCTCGTTGAAGCGGTACTCCTCCAGCCCGCGGGTCACCGTCGCCGCCGTCGCCGCCAGCTCGCCGACGATCCAGCGGTTGACCGGAGCGTTGACCGCCGCCGGGTCCAGCGGATCTGCGGTGTGGCAGTCGTTCATCTCGCAGTAGCGGGCGGCGTTCCACAGCTTGGTGGCGAAGTTGCGATAGCCCTCCACCCGCTGTTCGGACAGCTTGATGTCGCGCCCCTGGGCGGCCATGGACATGAGCGTGAAGCGCAGTGCGTCGGCGCCATATTTGTCCATCAATTCAAGGGGATCGATCACGTTCCCCTTGGATTTGGACATCTTCTGCCCCTTGGCGTCGCGCACCAGGGCGTGGATGTAGACGGTGCGGAACGGCACATCGTCCATGAAGTGCAGGCTCATCATCATCATCCGGGCGACCCAGAA
>JAGQRL010000265.1:9436-12293 GCA_020425485.1 Rhodospirillaceae bacterium | reverse complement strand
TGCCACATCTCCTCCTGCGCGCCGCGCAGGAACACCACGTCGGAGGCCAGCACGCCCTGCAGCGCCAGCACCGCGCGGCGGAAATGCAGCGCTTCGGCCAGGGTGTCCAGCACCGCCTCGCCCAGCCCGATCAGGTTGCCCAGATAGACCAGCCGGTCGCCGGGCTGGAAGCGCGGCCCGATGCGGTCGTGCATCTCCTGCAAACGGGCAACCTCGCCATGCACGGCGCCCACCGCCCAGATGCGCCGGGCCTGGCCCAGCCGGCAGAACTTCTCGGTATCGGTGCTCAAGGACGGGTCCGCACGGCGGGTTGACAACCCGGCGAGCCTACGAGGTTCGACGCAACTGCGGAAGGCGGATTCGGGCGGCCGGACGCCGCAGCGCCCTGGCCGATCCGCTGCCGCAAAAGCCGAACGCCGGCGCGGGGGGCCGCAGCCGGCGTCAAGCAATGGCGGGGCGCGGCGCCAGCCGCACCGGGTGCCGGACTAGGCGGCAGCCTTGGTCAGCACTTGTTCCAGCTTCTGGGTGGCGCGCATCTCGTCGATCTTCTCCACCGCCGCCAGTTCGCGGGCCAGCCGTTCCAGCGCCGCCTGGTAGATCTGGCGCTCGGAATAGGACTGTTCCTGCTGCTCGGGCTGGCGATGCAGGTCGCGCACCACCTCGGCGATCGACACCGGGTCGCCGGAATTGATCTTGGCCTCGTATTCCTGGGCGCGCCGGCTCCACATGGTGCGGCGGACACGGCTGCGGCCGCGCAGGGTTTCCAGCGCCGACTTAATGCGATCCTTGGAGCTGAGCTTGCGCAGACCGGAGGTGCGCACCTTGCTCACCGGAACCTTCAGGGTCATCCGCTCCTTCTGGAAGCTGATCGCATACAGCTCCACTTCCATTCCCGAAATCGACTGGGTCTCAACACTCTCGATCCGCCCGACACCGTGGGCGGGATAGACAACGTAGTCGCCAATCCGATAGTCAAACTGAGTTGCCATGGTTGTACCGTGTTCCATGTTGGCGTGCTGGTTTGAGGAAACGGGCGTGCGGCGAGGCGGCATGCCACCGTCGCTGCCCAGCGTTGTCCGGCGCTGCGGCGTCAGCAAATCCCCTTGGCTGTCATCTAGAGCTGACAAACTCCCGATTGCGCGCCACGTACGCGGCGCGGTGGCGACAGGGTACTGTATGCTGCGCGGAGCTGGGACGCATCTTCCCGCTGTCCCCGACGGCGTTTAATATAACCTAAACATAGTCCGGCGGGAAGTCTCTTCGCACGTGCAGCAAGCGGGCTAGTCGCCCTTGCCGGGTGCAGAGGAGAAATGCTTGGCAAATTTGTCCGCCACATCCTTCCAGGAATCGGCATCTGACGGCGGCTCGATCTGGCGCGTCAGGTTTGGCCAGATCTCCGCGTATTCGCGGTTCAACTCCAGCCATTTCTCGGCGGCGTCGCTGTCGGTATCCGGCTTGATTGCGTCGGCCGGGCACTCCGGCTCGCACACCCCACAGTCGATGCACTCGTCGGGGTGGATGACGAGCATGTTTTCGCCTTCGTAGAAGCAATCGACCGGACAGACCTCGACGCAGTCGGTGTACTTGCACTTGATGCAGGCTTCGGTGACAACGTACGTCATCTTGCCTCTTCCTTCCGCCTCTCGCTTCCAGCGCCGCCCCTAGGCCCGCGACAAACCGTACCGATCCAGCACGCGCTGGCGGGCTGCGCCACTATCCTTGTCGGTGACGTACAGCAACCCAGCTATGCGCCTGACCAGGCTGGCCTCCAGGTCGTGCAGGACCCCGTCGGCATAGGCGACGTCCCACAGAAGCTCAACGATCTGCACCCGCTCTTCGGGTTCGGTGTGCTCCACGATGGTGGAGGTGTAGCCGAAAAGCTGGGTGCTCGATGCCGAGTCCTCCTCCGCCTGGGCGATCAGCGCGGCCGCGGTCTCGTCGTCGAGCCCGAACTTCCATTTCACGAGCTGGGCGATCCGCACCCGCTCGCTGTCGTCAATCTGGTCATCCATCCGCCCCATTTCCAGAAGCAGGGCGGTCGCCGCCAGCGCCAGGGGGGCGACCGGCGGCGGATCGTCGGCGGACTGGGCGGTCCTGGCACTGAGCCAGGCGGCGAGGCGGTTGATCATCGGCAGCGGGCGATCATGGGGCGGCAATCATTCGGCTGGCGGTCACGGGCGGGGCGAGCGACGGGGCGGACGGCCGGTCAGCGTCGCCGGCGCTGCCGGTTGCGCACCGGGGGCGGGGGTGGCAGGTCGTCCTCCTCGTCCTCCTCATCCCACGCCTCGTCGTTCGGCACGCGCGGCGGAGCAGGCGGATTGAGGGCGGCGCGGATGGCCAGCACCGCGGCGGTGACCGCGGCCAACGCAGCCGACCCGGCGACGGCGTAGGCGAACCCGGCCGGCAGGGCGGAGATGACGCCGCCCGGCCGCACCACCGGCGAGGCGACCAGGTAGAGGAACACGCCGAGCGGCACGAAGGCGAGGAACACCTTGCCCGCCCAAATGCCGACCCACCGCCAGTCTACGCCCGACCAATCCATGGCGGCGGCCTAGTAGGCGAAGCGGCGGTAGACCGGGTCCACCGAACCGTTCCAGGGGCCGTGATAGAGGTCCAGCAACTGGTCGGCGGCGGTCTGGCCGCTGTCGGCGATGTCGATCAGCGCGTTGAGGAAATGCGCCTCGGTTTCGCCGAAGCCGTCCTTGCGGCCGCGCCGTTCCAGCCCGGCATGGGCGAGCGGCAGGATGCGGCGGGCGATATCCTGCACCGTGCCGTCGCGGAACGGCGTCTTCAGCGCCAGCCGCGGCACGGCCGTGCGCAGGGCGGCGCGCTCCTCGGCCGTCCAGTCGGCCACCAG
>JAGQRL010000265.1:0-9385 GCA_020425485.1 Rhodospirillaceae bacterium | reverse complement strand
GCGCAGATGCGCCGCCACGGGCCGGAATCGGCACCACGCATCTCCAGATAGTGCTTCAGGCGCACATCGGGGAACACGGTGGTCATGTGGTCCACCCAGTCGTCCATGGTGGGCAGCTCGCCCGGCAGGGCGGCCAGCCGCCCCTCCATGAAGTCGCGGAAGGAGGCGCCGGCGACATCGACGAAGCGGCCCTCGCGCGCCACGAAATACATCGGCGTGTCGAGCACGTAGTCGACGTAGCGCTCGAAGCCGAAGCCGTCCTCGAACACGAAGGGCAGGTCGCCGGTGCGGTCGGGGTCGGTATCGGTCCAGGTATGCCCGCGGATGCTGAGGAAGCCCGCCGGCTTGCCTTCGATGAAGGGCGAATTGGCGAACAGCGCGGTGGCGATCGGCTGCAGCGCCAGGGCCACGCGGAACTTCTTCACCATGCAGTCTTCGGATTCGAAGTCGAGGTTCACCTGCACGGTGCAGGTGCGGCTCATCATGTCGAGCCCCAGGCTTCCCACCGTCGGCATGTAGCGCCGCATGATGGCGTAGCGGCCCTTGGGCATCCACGGGATCTCGTCGCGCCGCCATTTCGGATCGAAGCCGAGGCCGAGCATGCCGAGGCCCAGCTCGTCGTTCACCGCGCGCAGCTCGCGCAGGTGCTCGTGCACCTCGTCGCAGGTCTGGTGGATGGTCTTCAGCGGCGCGCCGGACAGCTCGAACTGGCCGCCGGGCTCCAGGGTGATGGACCCGCCGGTGGCATCCTTCAGGGCGATGATGCGCCCGTCCTCGTATTTCGGCTCCCAGCCATAGCGGGTCATGCCCTCCAGGAGGGCGCCGATGCCGTCGGCCCCTTCATAGGCCACCGGCCGCAGGGTGTCCGTGTGGAACACGAACTTCTCGTGCTCGGTGCCGATGCGCCAGCGCTCGCGCGGCTTGCACCCGGCCTCCACATACTCCACGAGCTGCCGCTTGGACGTGACCGGCTGGGCCCCGCAGTCCGCTTCCATAACCACCATGGTCGGTGTCTCCCACTCCGCCGCCGTTGCGGAGCATGCCGTGACATGGGTCCACCCGGCCCGGTCAGCAAGCGCCGGTCGTCACAAGGCTACGCAACGGCGGTGAGACGGAGCCGTCGCCGGCCAGGCATTGCCAACAGGCCAGGGCGGCCAGGGCGGCCGTTTCCGCACGCAGAATGCGCGGTCCCAGGCCGACCAGCGCAACAAACGGCAAGTCCCTTAGATCGTCAAGTTCCGATACCGTGAAGCCGCCCTCCGGACCCACCAGAAGGCCCGCCGGACCGCAGGAATGCTGGCGGGCCACCTCCGCCAGGCCGGGCGGCGGCGGGCCGGATGCGGGCGCCCGTTCGGCCGCCACCACCAGCGGGCGCCCGGCCGGCCAGGCGGCCAGCACCTCGGGAAGGGGGACCGGCGGGTGCAGGGCCGGCACGTCAAGCCGCTCGCATTGCTGGGCTGCTTCCACCGCGTGGATGGCCAGCTTGTCGGCCTTGGGCCGCTGGGCATCGGTGTGGATGGTTAATATGAGCTGGATCTCGGCCACCCCCAGCTCGGTCGCCTTCTCCACCAGCCACTCGATGCGCCCGCGTTTCAGGGGGGGGACCAGCAGGCGGATGTCGGGGCCCGCTGATTGGGGACGGAGCTGGCGTTCGGCCACCGCCGACCCGCCGGACCGGCCAATCTGCTCAAGCCGCGCCAGCCATTCGCCGTCCTGCCCATTAAATAGGCGGATGGCATCTCCGGCGTTTTTCCGTAAAACAATATTGAGATGGTGCGTTTGTGTTGGCGTCAGCGGCACGGACGCAGCCGGACCGAGTGGCGACCCCACATACAAGCGCGTGCGTGGCAGGTCGTTCAGGGGCTCCTCCTCAGGCGCGTGCTTGGGTGGGGATGCTGCTGCGTGGACCAGGCCGACCGCCGCTTCCAGGCGCTTCGGCGCGATGTGGAGAATAGCGCTGTGAGCGAGCAACGCCACCGGGGGCGGTGGCCCCGACGAAAACCCGTCGATGGACGAACGAAGAGCAGCCTGTTGGCGCTGCCCGTGGCGGTGGCGGCGGTGCTGCTGCCCGGTGCACCGGCGCGGGCCGATGTGGAGCTGGTGTCGCACAGGGCGGTCTATGACCTGGTGGCGGAGCTGGAAGGGGTGGCCGGCCAGCGCGATGCCGGAACGCTGACCTACACCTTCGCCCATGGCTGCGGCCGCTCGCAGGTGGAGATGGTTCTGGAAACCTCCAGCCAGGGCGAAGAGGACACGGTGATCGAAACCAGCCTTACTTTGACGGAGGCGGAGGCCGACAGCGGCGACCACTACGAGATGACCAGCGTGAGCCTGAGCCGCACGCTCAACACGGCCGGGGCGGTGATCAACACCGAACACGGCGAGGTGACGGCGGTTGGCGAGTACGACGGCCAGTCCGGCCAGCTTGCGGTGATCGACCGCACCTTCGACGTCAATCGCTCCGAAAGCCTCGACCTCGCCCCCGGAACGGCGTTTCCCATCCATGTGCTGCGCGAGCGCCTGGAACGCGCCGCGGCCGGCGAAACCGAAACCCAGGCGCACACGCTGAGCCCCAGCCGCACCACCCTGGTAACGGAAACCGCCACGGTGGTGGCCGAGGTGAACGGGGCGGAAGCCTTCCTCGCCGGCCCGGAGGCGGCGGAGCTGCTGGATCACCCCGGCTGGCGCTTCCACATCGAACGCATCGACGACGGCACCGACCCGCTGCGCGAAGAGGATTCGGTGATCCTGGAAAACGGCATCGTGGTCGACAGCATCTACATCACCGGCCGGCTGCGCTCCATCGCCACCCTGGCCACGGTGGAACAGGTGCCGGACCTGGCCTGCGAATAGGCCGCTGCGGGCCGGTGCTGTGCGGTTGACAGCCGATCAGGCGGCGCGGCGGGTGCGTTTCAGCTTGCCCATCTTGCGCAGGATGATGTTGCGCTTCAGTGCCGACAGGTGATCGGTGAACACGACGCCGTCGAGATGGTCGATCTCGTGCTGCAGGCAGCGCGCCAGCAGGCCGTCCGCCTCGATCTCCTGCTCCGCCCCGGTTTCGTCCAGATAGGCCACGCGCACGGCCTGCGGCCGCGCCACATCGGCGTAGTGGTCGGGGAAGCTGAGGCAGCCTTCCTGGCCCGTCACCACCACATCGGACTGCCAGGTGATGGTGGGGTTGGCGAGCTTCAGCGGCCGCGGGTCTTCGTCCTTGCCGGACACGTCGCACACCAGCACGCGGTCGAGCGAGCCCACCTGCGGGGCGGCCAGACCGATGCCGGGGGCGGCATACATGGTCTCCAGCATGTCATTCATCAGCCGGCGCACCCGTTCGTCCACCCCCGCCACCGGCGTGGTGGGGGTCTTCAGGATCGGGTCGGGGGCGAGGATGATGTCGAAAACGGCCATAGGGGTCGGGGCTCAAACGCTATTCCAGACTACCCTTATGGACTTATGGAGAGCGGCCGCAGCCGTCAAGGCTGTGGGGGCCTTCCGTACCGCCAAGTCGCCTTCTACACCCCCCGCCGGGCACGCAGGGCGGCGGCGAGGGTGCCGTCGTCCAGATAGTCCAGCTCGCCGCCCACCGGCAGCCCGTGGGCGAGGCGGCTGATGGTCACCCCGGCATGGGTCAGCCGGTCGGCCACATAGTGGGCTGTGGTCTGGCCATCCACGGTGGCGTTGAGCGCCAGGATCACTTCGCTCACCTCTTCGGCACGGGCGCGGTTCACCAGGCTGGAGATGGCCAGATCGTCGGGGCCGACGCCGTCCAGCGCCGACAGGGTGCCGCCGAGCACGTGGTAGAGCCCGTGGTAGCTGCCGCTGCGTTCCAGCGCCCACTGGTCGGCCACCTGTTCCACCACGCAGATGGTGGAGCGGTCGCGCCGGGTATCGGCACAGATGGCGCAGGGATCGGTGGTGTCCAGCGTGTTGCACAGGCTGCAGGTGGTGATGGTGTCCGCCGCCCGCGTCATCGCCTCGGCCAGCGGCACCAGCAGCGTGTCGTGCCGGCGCATCAGGTGCAAAGCCGCGCGCCGCGCCGACCGGGGGCCGAGCCCCGGCAAGCGCGCCAGCAGGCGGATCATCTCGTCGATTTCGGATCCGGCCATGGGACTTGCCCGTTGACGTCGGCCCCAGCCCGCTTCCCCTGCCGATCGCCCGCATCAGCATCCTGGATTGGGCGGCCGGGCGGGGGAGTGGGCCGGCGCGATCAATAAAGGGGGCGATCAGCCCCCGGATCAGAACGGCAGCTTCATGCCCGGCGGCAGCTTGATGTCGCCCATCAGCTTCTGGGTTTCTTCCTGCACCGTCTGGTCGACCCGCCCGGCGGCATCGTTGAAGGCGGCGACCAGCAGGTCTTCCAGCACCTCGATGTCCTCCGGATCCACCAGCGACGGGGCGATGGAGACGGCGCGGGCTTCCTTCTTGCCGGTGAGCGTGACCTTGACCATGCCGGCGCCGGATTCCCCGACCGCCTCGATCTCGCCCAGCCGCTCCTGCAGGTCGGCCATCTTGGCCTGCATCTGCTGGGCCTGCTTCATCATGTTACCAAGGTTCTTCATGCTCACGCGTCTCCTGAGGATCCGGGTCGGACGGGGGGTCGTCGGCGGCAGCGGTGTCGTCGTCGGGGTCGCCGGCGGGGTCACCGGAGGCGGCTGCCTCGGCATCGACGTCGAACACCTGCACGATCTTGTTCAGCCTGGCGCCGGGAAAGGTGTCCAGGGTGGCGCGCACCAGCGGGTGTTCGGCCGCCGCCACCAGGGCTTCGGCATCGGCCGCCTTCTGCTGCTCCGCCAAGGTCGGCTCGCCCGGCTCGCCGGACACCAGCACCGCCCAGCGCTCGCCGGTGCGGGCGCCGAGGGCCGCCATCAGGCGGCTGGCCAGGTCGCGCGGCGCATGGGGGAGCGGGTTGAACTCAATGCGCCGGGCAGCGAAGCGGACGAGGCGGATATCGGTTTGCAGGCGGGCGGACAGCTCCGGGTCGTCGGCATCCAGCAGCGCCACCAGTGCCGGGAAATCGGCCGGCAGGTCGGCAGCCCCGGCGGTCGCCTCGGCGGGGGCGGCCCGCGGCGGTGCGGTTTCCGGTCGGGGCATCTGCTCCGGGCGAGGCACCGGCTGGGCCACGGCGGCGGTGGGGACGGAGGCGAGCGCCCGCGGCCGCTCGCTCCCCCGCCCGGGATCGCCGCCGCCGGCGGGGCGCGGGGGACCGGAAGTGTCGCTTGCCGGTGCCGGCCCCAGCGCCCGCACCGCCTCGTCGGGCGTCGGCAGGCCAGCGGCATGGATCAGGCGGATCACCACCATTTCCAAAGCCTTGTGGGGGGTGGGGGCGGCCTGCACCTCGGCCAGGCCCTTCAGCAGCGCCTGCCAGGCGCGGGTGAGCACCGGAACGGAGTAGGTTTCCGCCAGAGCCGCACCGCGCACCCGTTCGCTTTCCGGCGCGTCTTCGGAGCGGGCCAGATCCGGCGCCAGGCGCAGGCGGGTGATGAAATGCACCTGGTCCAGCAGGTCCTGGGTGATCACCAAGGCATCGGTGCCGGCGGCGTACAGCCCATCCAGCAGTCCCAAAGCCGCCGCGGCATCGCCTTTCAGGGCGGCTTCAAGCAGGTCGAACACCACCGAGCGGTCGCTCAGCCCCAGCATGCGGCGCACCAGCCCGCCGTCCACCTCGGTCGCGCCGCCGTCGCCGGCGCCCAGCGCGATCGCCTGGTCGAGCAGCGACAGCCCGTCGCGCACCGAGCCGTCGGCCGCCCGCGCGATCAGCGCCAGCGCTTCGGCATCGATGGCCACCTGTTCCTTTTCGGCAATGCGCCGGTAGTGGGCCACCAGCGTCGCCTGATCCACCCGGCGCAGATCGAAGCGCTGGCAGCGCGACAGCACGGTCACCGGCACCTTGCGGATTTCCGTGGTGGCGAAGATGAACTTGGTGTGGGGCGGCGGCTCCTCCAGCGTCTTCAGCAGCGCGTTGAAGGCGCTGCGCGACAGCATGTGCACCTCGTCGATGATGTAGACCTTGTAGCGGGCCGACACCGGGCCGTAGCGCACGCTTTCGATGATCTCGCGCACGTCGTCGACGCCGGTGTGCGACGCGGCGTCCATCTCCAGCACGTCGGGGTGGCGGTCCTCGGCGATGGCCTGGCACACCGGGCAATCATCGAAGGGGCCGAGCGAGGGGCCGCCCTGACCGTCCGGCCCTACATAGTTCAGCGCCTTGGCGATGATGCGGGCGGTGGAGGTCTTGCCGACGCCGCGCACGCCCGTCAGCACATAGGCATGGGCCAGGCGGCCGGAACGGATGGCATTGGACAGCGTTTGCACCAGTGCATCCTGGCCGATCAGCTCGGCGAAGCTGGACGGACGGTAGGTGCGCGCGAGCACACGGTACTGGGGCTGGCCATCGCTCATGGCGGGCGATCATAGGGGGCCGGACGGCGCGGACCAAGGGGTGCCGCGGTGAGGCCGTCACCATGGAAAAAAGCCCGCCATGATGGCACATGGCGGGCAGGTAACAGGGAGGCTAAACGTCAAAGAGACGTCTGGACCCGCAGGTCCTACCGGGGAGACCCCGGTCGAATCGGGCGCGCGAGCGCCCATCTCTTACAAGTGTATGTCGCGCGTGCCATTTGGCTCACGTTCGATCCACGGTTCTCATATGCAATGATCGCATGGATTGTGCTTGTTGGCCAGCACAGGTGAATTCCACACCCGGCACGGGAAATAACCAGAATCTACGCGTCACAGGATTTTCGGGAGCCAAGAACTTCCCGTTAACGAGTCGGAACCTACGGATCGCTTCCATGACATCTGTTCAATCGCCGCGCCAGCCAATCGTCAACGCACCCCCCGTGACCTTCGCCCTGTGCCTGGCGCTGTGCGGGCTGTGGGGATTTTTCCAATTGGCCCCGGAGGAGTGGACCTATGTCGTGCTGGCCCGGCTCTCCCTGTTTCCGCCGGATTTCCTGGCGGTGGCGTCGGGGGCCGCCGGGCTGGATACGGTGCCGATCGTGGCCACCCTGCTCACCCATGCGCTGGTGCATGTGGATGGGCTGCACCTGCTGGTGAATGTGGGCTTCCTGCTCGCCATCGGCAGCCAGTGCGAGCGCGCCCTGGGGGTGCCGCGCTACGTGCTGCTGCTGCTGGGCGCCACGGTGGCCGGCGGGGCGGTGCAACTGGCGGCGGACTGGGGGGAGCAGGTGGTGGTCTACGGCGCGTCGGGTGCCGTGTCCGGCTGCCTGGGGGCGCTGGCCCGCCTGGCGTTCGGCGGCCGACTGCCGGCGGCCCGCCGGTTTGCGCTGGCCATCGTCGGCGTGGTGGTGCTCACCAACATCCTGCTGGCCCTGGTGGGTGGAGACCTGGTGGGGGCCGATGCCCAGGTGGCCTGGCAGGCCCATCTCGGCGGCCTGGCCGCCGGCTTGCTGTTCGGCTGGCCGCCGCGGCGGCGGTCGCCGCCAAATCTCGACAAATCCTAGGCCGGGCCTGTCCCCAGGCTTTCCGCCAGGGTGGCCACTTCCAGCCAGCGGTCTTCGGCGGCCGTGCGGTCCGCTTCGGCGGCTTGCAGGCGGTCGGTCTTGGCCTGGAAGGTCGCGGCGTCGCGGGCGAACAGGTCGGGATCGGCCAGCTCGGCATGCAGCTTGGCGATTTCCGCCTCCAGCGCTTCGATGCGGGCGGGCAGCAGGTCGAGGTCGCGCTGTTCCTTGAACCCCAGCTTCTGGCGGGGCTTGTCGGCCGGCCGTGCCGCGGCAGCCGGTTTGCCGGGCGCTGCCTTCGCGGCCGGCTTCCCGGCAGCGGGCGGCGGGCGCTGGCGGGCATAGTCCGACCAGCCGCCGACATACTCGTCCACCCGGCCGCCGCCTTCCACCGCCAGCACCGAGGTGACCAGCCGGTCCAAAAAGTCGCGGTCGTGGCTCACCAGCAGCAGCGTGCCGGCATACTCGCCCAGCACGTCTTCCAGCAGATCCAGGGTCTCCAGATCCAGGTCGTTGGTCGGCTCGTCCATCACCAGCAGGTTGGAGGGCCGGGCGAACAGGCGGGCCAGCAGCAGGCGGTTGCGCTCGCCGCCTGACAGGCTGGAGACGGGGCTGTCCATCCGCCCCGGATCGAACAGGAAGTCGCGCAGGTAGCTGGCGATGTGGCGGGTGCGTTCGCCCAGATGCACCTGGTCGCCGCCTTCGGGCAGCAGCGCCCGGCGCACCGACAGCGCGGGGTCGAGGCTGGCGCGCGACTGGTCGAAATAGGCGATTTCCAGCCCAGTGCCGTGGCGCACCGTGCCGCCGTCGGGCACCAGTTCGCCCGTCAGCAGGCGCACCAGCGTGGTCTTGCCAGCACCGTTGGCGCCCAGCACCCCCACCCGGTCGCCGCGGAGGATGCGGGTGGAAAAGCCGTTGACGATGCGCACCGGGCCGTCGGGGCCAGCAAAGCTCTTGGCAATGCCTTCGGCCTCGATGGCGATGCGGCCGCCGGACCGGGCTTCGCTGATGGCCAGCTTGGCGGCATCCGGCCGGCCGTCGCGCTGGCGGCGTTCGCTGCGCAGCTCCGCCAGCGCCCGCACCCGGCCCATATTGCGCTTGCGCCGTGCCGTAAGCCCTTCGCGCAGCCATTTGGTTTCGCTGGCGATGCGCTTGTCCATGCGGGCGAGCGTGGCTTCCTCCTCCTGATAGGCAGCCTCGATCCAGCCTTCCACGTCGCGGAACCCGTCCGACCGCACGCGCACCGTGCCGCGGTCCAGCCACACCACGCGGTTGGTGAGCCGGCTTAAGAACATGCGGTCGTGGCTTACCACCAGCAGGGCGCCGCGCCAGCCGGCCAGGCGGTCCTCCAGCCATTCGATGGTGGGCAGGTCGAGGTGGTTGGTGGGCTCGTCCAGCAGCAGCAGGTCGGGCTGCACCACCAGGGCGCGGGCGAGGCCGGCGCGCCGCGCTTCGCCGCCCGACAGCGTGGCGGGATCGCGCGCCCCGTCGAGATCCAGCTCGTCGAGCACGATGTCGACGCGGTGGTCTTCCGGTTCCAGATGGGCGGGCAGGCCGGCGGCCACATAGTCCGCCACCGTGGCACAGCCGGCGAAATCGGGGATCTGCGCCAGTTCCGCCACCACCTTGCCGGGCTGTACGAATAGCTCGCCGCCATCCAGCGCCACCCGGCCGGCCAGCACCCCCAGCAGAGTGGACTTGCCGGCGCCGTTGCGGCCGATCAGGGCGGCGCGGTCGCCCTGGGCCAGCGCCAGCGTCAGCCCGTCGAACAGCACCGTGCCGCCGGCGGCGAGGCGGGCCTGGGTGAGTTGCAGGATGGGCGGTGCCATGGCGGGGACGATATCTTGAACTTGAAGCTGCTCCAGCCCACTCCCCCACCCGGCCACCCACGGTAGTATCCTGGATTGGGTGGCCGGGTGGGGGAG
>JAGQRL010000264.1:7401-10290 GCA_020425485.1 Rhodospirillaceae bacterium | reverse complement strand
ACCTTGGCCAGATCGAGCAGATCGCCGATCAGCTCAAGCAGGTGGGTGCCGCTGTTGTAGATGTCCTCGGCATAGTCCCGGTACCGGTCGTTGGCACCGGCGCCGAAGATCTGATCGCGGATGATTTCGGAAAACCCGAGAATGGCGTTGAGCGGCGTTCTCAACTCGTGGCTCATCGAGGCGATGAGGCGCGACTTGGCGGCATTCGCTTCCTCCGCCACCTTGCGCAGGGTATCGGCATCGTTGCGGGCGATCGTCAGCAGCGAGTTGGCCCGCGCCAGTTCCTGCGTCCGCTCGCGAAGCTGCCGGTTGGCGAATTGCAGGCGCTCCTGGCGGGTGAAGCCGTCGCGCCGCATCAGCTCCTCAAGCTCCGACAGCAGCGTGGCATCGGACGGCGCCAGGTCGATCACCGCCTGCGGCCAGTTCCCAACATCCAGGATGTCTATGACCTTGGCCCGCATCGTCCGGCCGTAGGCATGGGTGAAGATCCCCGACAGCTTGCCGCAGAGGAACGGCAAGTTGTTCGCCAAGTCGTCGGTGCGGTAGATCGTCAGTTCCCACGGGTCTTCGACGATGACCCTGCCCGTCTTTGTCTCGAAGTCGATGGATTGGACGTGCAGTTGGCCCCATCCCGCGGTGGCCACCACATCCCCCCATTTCTGCAACCCGTCTTCCAGGGCGCTGCCGAGCTGGGTGACCATCGTGTGGTAGTCCTCTTCGGTGCCTTTCGACGCCTCAAAGGCCACAAGCAGGTAGTAATACGACTCCCCCAGCTCCTCGATCACCGGGCGGAGGATGGTGGAAAGCGACGGGTACTGCCAGAACAGGACGGCCTTGATACCGAAGAACCCCAGCAAATGCTGCTCCGGGTTCCAGGTATACCAATTCGGCATCTCATCCATTGCGACTACCCAAATAAGTCTGGCCTGTCTGCTTGGGTCGCCGTCGGCTGACATCTTCAATGCGGCGATCGACCAAGCACAGCCCGCCGAAAAAGGAGGGCCGGCACCCATGCGGCGTTTGGCCGGCACCGGTCCGGTGTGCCGCCGCTGACGCAACGACCACGACTATAGACCAGCGTCAGGATGCCAGGATACGTGCCACTGTGACGCTGCAACATTAACAAATGATGATGGTCAAGGGGAGACGCCGCGCCCCCTCAACTACTTATGAGTGACAATCCCGGCCGGGCGAAGAGTTTTGGAGGTACGGCTCGAAGTGAGCACGGGGGTACCGGCGCATGCACCCGAAACTGCCGAGGCCAACAAATCACATTCCAGGACAGTAGTTCTTCTTCGCCGGCGGCCGGCTACTCCGGTGCGGCGTTGATCAGCACGGTCCAGCCGTCCTCCGCCGCCGGGGCATCGGCCGTGAGCGAGCCGCCCAGCACCCAGCCTTCCCCAGGCAGTTCGGCGGCGGTGGTGAAGCGGTCCTGGCCCGGCCCGCCAAACACCTGCTGCCACAGCTCGTTGCCGGAGGTGTCGACGGCCACCACCCAGCCGTCGAGACCGTTCTCGCCGTTCACCGTCCAGCCGGCGGCGACCACGCTGTCCGGCCCGCCGAGGGTGAGCGCCAGGGCCGCACTGCGCCCCGGCCCGCTGAGGAAGCTGTGCCACAGCAGGTTGCCTTCCGCGTCGAGCCCCACCACCAGGGCCGAACGGCTGCCGGCATCGTCATTGCCGGCCCCCGCCGCCACCAGCAGTCCGGCGGGCGACCAGGCGATGTCGTAGAAGGCGGGATTGCGCCCGCGCCCGGCGGCCACGCTCCATTCCACCTCCCCGGAGGGATCGACCATGGCCAGCAAACCGGCCTGATCTTCCATCACCTGCGCCGTCACCCCGGCCACGACGATGCGGCCATCGGCCAGTGCCACGGCCGACCGCGCCTCGTCCCAGCGGTCGTGGTCGAGCCGCGTCTCCCAGATCATGTCGCCCAGCGAGTTGAGGCGCACCAGCCAGGCATCGGCTTCCGCACCGTCCGCCCGGGTCACCGCACCGGCCAGCAGCAGCTCGCCTGCATGGTCGAACTGCGCATGGTTGAACAGGGTGGGGCCGGGAACCGGACCGGCGAAGGTGCGGTTCCACACCTCCGACCCGTCGGCGCGCAGGCGCACCACCCAGCCGACGGAATGCCCGTCGTCGTTCACCTCAGCAGCCCCCACGGCCGCCACCCCGCCATCGGGCAGTAGGGTGAGCCCTTCAAAGCGGTCCCAGCCGCCGGGATCGAAGCTGCGGTCCCAGATCACCGTGCCGCCGGCATCCGTCCGGCGCACCCAGCCCTGGGTGTCGAACTCTACCGCACCCGGCCGTTCCCCGGCGGCAACGATGTCGCCATTGGGCAGGACGACGACGGCCAGGATGGTGTCGTCGCCGGGCAGGCCGGATGTCATCTGGATGTTCTGGGCCGCCATGGCCGCCGGAACCATCAGCAGCGCCGCAGTTGCCATGCCGGCAAGCCGGTAGATCGGTGCCATGCCTGGAGCCTCTCCCACGTCTTATCTAGGGGAGGCGACCTTAACCGGCACAACAGATCTGTCCACCCCAAGACTGGCACTTGCGGTGTACAGGCGGCAGATGCCGCAATATTGCCCAGATCTACGGACTGGCCGGGGCGCCAGCGCCGGACCGGCTATTTGGGGGCGACACCCCCGCCGCCACCGCCACCGCCGCCGCCGCCGCCACCGCCATAGTCGCGGTAGGTGCGGATGCAGTCATCCAGCAGGTCGACCAGGCGCGCGGTACCGGTGAGATCGGCTTCCCAATACGTGCCCGTCGGCAGTTGCACGCTCATCCGCTGGGACAGCGCAAAGGCGTTGAGGAAGGCATCGTTCCAGCCGATTTCGATGTAGACGGTGTCCGGGGCGCCGGAGACTTCCGCCGGTGCATAGGT
>JAGQRL010000264.1:3410-7342 GCA_020425485.1 Rhodospirillaceae bacterium | reverse complement strand
GCGGGTCGAGCAGCACCATGTCGAACCCCCAGTCGCGCACCTGCAGGCCAAGTTCGCGGCCGGTGCTGTGATAGTAGGTGTCGACGCCGCAATGGCTGAACACGCCGTTTTCGGCGTAGGCGTAGAGCGTCCAGTTGCCGTAACTGGTCTCGTCGATCGTCATGCCCTGCGCCCGCGCCGCGGTCGGCGCCAGTGCTGCACTCCACAGGGTGACCGCCAAGGCGACCATGCTTGCCGCCGACGACAGGCCGGACACCCGACCCACCGCAACGTTGTGCGTCAATCGTCCCATCATCCCCTCGCTTGGCTGTACGGCTTTTTTCCCAGCATACCCAAGCGGGCCACTCTGGTTAAGGGGCGGGGGACATCCTGAACTGAATTGGTGTGGGGGCCGACATGGCCGCGGCGGCCGGTGGGGCTTCGGGCCGGCGCGACGGGCGCCTCCCCCCTCAGCACTCCGGCACGTTGACGGCGAGGCCGCCGCGGGCGGTTTCCCGGTACTTGGACGACATGTCCAAGCCGGTCTGCCGCATGGTTTCCACCACCTGGTCGAGCGAGACCTTGTGCAGCCCGTCGCCGTGGCTGGCCAGCGAGGCGGCGGTGATCGCCTTCACCGCGCCGAAGGCGTTGCGTTCGATGCAGGGGATCTGCACCAGCCCGCCCACCGGATCGCAGGTGAGCCCCAGGTGGTGCTCCATGGCGATTTCCGCGGCATTTTCGATCTGCGCATTGGTGCCGCCACCGGCCGCCACCAGCCCGGCCGCCGCCATGGCGGCAGCCGACCCCACCTCCCCCTGGCAGCCCACCTCGGCCCCGGAGATCGAGGCGTTGCGCTTGATGATGCCGCCGATGGCGGTGGCCGCCAGGAAGAAGCGGCGCACGCCGTCGCGATCCGCACCGCTATGGAAGTCCAGGTAGTAGCGCAGCACTGCCGGCACCACGCCGGCCGCCCCGTTGGTGGGGGCGGTGACGACGCGGCCGCCGGCGGCATTCTCCTCGTTCACCGCGATGGCGTAGGCCGAAGCGAAGCGCATGGGCTCGTCGGCCGCCCGGTCGTTGGCCAGCCGGCGTTCGGAAAGCTTGCGGTAGAGCGCAGGCGCACGGCGGCGCACGGCAAGGCCGCCGGGCAGCTCGCCCTCGGTCGCCAACCCGCGCTCGATGCACGCCAGCATCGCCTGGGCGATGGTGTCGATGGCCGCCAGGGTGTCGTCCGGCGGGCGGAAGCGGGTTTCGTTGGCCAGCACCATCTCCGGCACCGTCAGCCCGGAGGCACGGCCCAAGGCCAGCAGCGACGACCCGGTGGTGAAGGGATAGGGCGGCGGCGCGGCTTCTGCCGGCGGCGGGTCGCCCTCGCGCTCCACGAAACCGCCGCCCACCGAATACCAGCGCTCCTCCGCCAGCACCTGCCCGGCCGAATCCAGCGCCTGGAAGTCCATGGCGTTGGGGTGGCGGTCCACCAGGGTTTCCATGTCCAGCACCACGTCGGTGGCGGGCGCGAAGGGAATGTCCCGCCCATCCGGCAGGCCCAGCCGGCCCTCCGCGGCGATGGCGTGCACCCGCGCTTCGGCGTCGCCGGGATCGATCATGTCCGGCTCGGCACCGGAGAGGCCGAGGATCAGCGCCCGGTCGGTGCCGTGACCGCGCCCGGTCCAGGCCAGCGAACCGTAGGCCCGCGCGACGATGCGTTCGGTGAGCGGCAGTACCGCCCCCAGATTGGCGATGAAGCGGGCGGCCGCGCGCATCGGCCCGACGGTGTGGGAGGAGGATGGGCCAAGGCCGATCTTGAACAGGTCGAGCAGACCGGCGGTACCTTCCGGTGCGGCCTGGCCGGCCGGCGGATCCAAGGTCGGGTAGGCGGATAGATGCATGGCGCAACCCCCGTCAACTCGGCCAAGGACCGGTGGGAGGGCCCGCTACGTCCTGGCGATCAAACAGCGCTACCCCACCCGCGCAACGGCCGCTTTCCTGCCAGCGACACGGATTGGCCGGTGGCGTGCCGGAGGGGCTGCCGCGGTGGCCTGCCAACCCTATCCGGGATCGAAGAAGAAGGCGCGGCGTAGCCACGTTACCCCATTGGCCAGCAGGTGCACGCGGGAATCGGCCAGGCGGTCGGGCACCACGGCCATGATGTGTTGCGGATCCTGCGTCAGCGGATTGGCCGGATTGGCATAGGCAAAGTAGTGCTGAAGGTTCGCACAGTGCAGAACCTCATGGATCATCGTCGATCGTGCGGTGGTGGTTTGGCTGACGCAGCAGAACCAATAGGGATTGGCCGATGTCGGGCCGGATGGCCCGGTCTCGATGGTGCGCCCCCTATGCCGGCCCGGCATGGTGCCGAAGATCACCACGCAGGCATCGGTGATATTGCCGTAGCGGGAGGTGACCAGGCGGCGGGCTTCCAGCGCGCGCCGTTCATCGACGATGGGCAGGTTGGGATCGTTGTTGCGATAGCCGACCACGCTCACCAGCTCGCCCTGGAAGGGAACGTGGCCGATCAGGCCATTGTCGCTGGGGATCAGCGTCACGCCGATGCTGTGCGGCTCCAGCACCCGCAGGGCAAAGTCGCAGCTCTCCTCCACCAGTTGCTGGATGGCCATGGGTATGGCGCCGGTTTGCGGCGCGCCGGCCGCCGGCCCGGCATAGAAGGCCCGCAACCGGATTGAGGCCCTGAGTGGGGAGCCGAAGACGCGACCGGTCATGGCAATCCATCCCCTCCAACGGCTCGTGGTGCTGGATACGCGTGCGCCGCTGCGGCGCTGCTTGCCAGTCAGGACCGGGAATTGGACCGAAATCCGGCGGGTGTGCCGCGGGCCGGGCGCCCCCCTACCCGGCCGGCGGCAGATCGGCGCCGCGGGCATCGCGGCCGCGCCGGCGGATCGACCAGAAGGCGAAGCCGATGGCACCAACGGCGGTGACGGCCCCGATCAGATAGCCGGTCCACGCACCGCCGCCGGCACGGTCGGACACCAGGGCGAGGCTGCCACGCACCTCCTCCGCGGCGATCGCGGAAACCTGGCTCGCCAGATCCTCAAGGGCGGACACCTGCCGGCGGACACGGCTCGTCACCGCCTCCAGCCTGGCGCGTTCCTCAAACAGGAAGTTGGCGCGGGCGGCAGCCAGCCGGTGTGCCTCCAACAGGTCGAGGGTGCGGTCGTTGGCCTCGCCGAACAGGACGACCATGCGGGGAACGATCACGCCGCCCCGCTCCACGAACCCCAGCAGGCGCCGCTCCACCGGATCGTTCCTGGGATCGCTCGGCGGCAGGATCTCGCCGACGGTGTCCAACTGGGACAGGGCCGTGGCCAAGGCGTCGCTGGCAGCCGTCAGCCGCTCCCGGGCCGTCCGCACCTCCGCCACGGCCTCCGGTTCTTCGCTCAGCAGGGCCGATTGGTGGATCTGGGAAACCAGCGTCAGGGATGCGATCAGTTCGGCGTTGGCGGCCTGGGCGACCACGATCGCCCGGGTGGCCCCCAGCGCGCGCGACGCCTCCATCTCCACCTCGTCCAGGGTCAAGGTGACGGAGCTGGAGACCGACTGCTCGCGCTGAACGGCAACCACCGCCGCCAACAGCGCAACGGCGGCGAGCACAGCCAAAGGCCAGGCGGGAACCCCGCTCCGCTTCGGCGCCTTTGGGGCGCTCATTGCGGTTGCCCCTGCGCATCGGCCACCAGTGCCGTGAGGATCGCCCGCGCCCGGCTTACCTGGGCGAACACGTCGGTCGGCGTGCGGCCGGTCTGGGCGCCCGGATAGCTCAGCTCCCGCTCGTCGCCCAGCGCCACGGAGAGGCTGTAGAGATCCGCCAGGGTGAGTTCCAGCAGCACGATCACATGGGCAGGTTCGATGGTCCCGCCCGGCCGGTCGATCACGGCAACGCCGCCGGGAAGCCGGTTGCCGGTGGCATCGTCCAACTGCCGCAGCTCCTCCAGCAGCAG
>JAGQRL010000264.1:0-3362 GCA_020425485.1 Rhodospirillaceae bacterium | reverse complement strand
CGATCCCGCGGGCCAGCGCCAGCCCTTCGGCGTGGCGGGACAGCGCAAGGGCGATCCGGTAGACGTCGTTGGGAACGATATCCGGCACGCCGAGATCGCTCAGCCCGGCCGACAGGGATCGCAGTTCCGCCATCACATTGGCCGGTGCCGCCTGGGTTCGCCGATCCGGCAGCTCGCCGACAACCGGAACCCCGTAGACCGGCGCCAGGCCGGACAGGGCCGCCCGCGCCTGGTCGACCACGGCCAGCACGTCGGCCGGCTCGATCTCGCGCGGCGGAACCGGTACCAGATCGTCCGTTTCCAGCCCGTTCAGCCAGCGCAGCGCGGCAATCCGCTGGTAGACGTTGCGGGCCTGCTGGAGCACGTGGCGCGGCATCCTCGGATGGTCTGCCGCGACCCGCGGAAGGTCCCCATCGAGCCCGTCGGCAAGGCGCAGCAGGGCGACCTGATCGCCCATCGCATCGACGCGCTGGAGCACGTTGACCGGTTCCACCTGCGCCCAGGCGGCGGCCCAGGTGACGGTCCAAACGGCGCATCCCAGCGCCAGCCCGAGGGCGGCCAATGTGGCCCGACCGAACATCTTCTGCACAGCCCTCTTGCGATCACGGATGGCACTGCAAAGTGTCCGCCCATATCGCCAGAGATGCCTTAAGCAATCGTATCGGCGGGCCGGATTCTCCATTCGGTTTCCACCGATGGTCGCCGCGCACCGCGTTGCAGGCCGGGAAAATAGATCGCGCCCGGCATCCTGCATCCTGTCTCCGATGGGCTTGCCGGACGTGGTCGCAGGCCGTCGTGGACGCCCCTGGCAGCGGCACAGGCAAGCCGTCAGCGAAGGCGTGATCGCGTGGCCCGCCTAGGCGCGTGCGAAGCCGTAGCCGCGCCCCGCTCCCCGGTCCTCCCGCACCAGAGTGCCAATGGCACAGAGATGGTTCAGCAGGCCCAAGGTGGCCCGCAGGCGGACGATGTAGCCCCGCTTGGCCTCCGCCCCTGGCGACAGCCCCCGGACGAGATCAGCGCAACTGACCGGAGATGTGACCGTGTCGGCCATGCGATCGAGCCGGCGCAGCAAGCTTGCCCTCTGGCCTTCGGCCTGAACGGAAGCCCGGGTGAAGGGCGATCCATGCCCTGGCAGGCAGATCACATGATCGGGAAGCGATGCGATGCGATCGAGAAAGGCAAACTGGGTCGCCAGGGGATCGGCCAGCGGATCGGTGATTTCCACACCGACGAAGGGCGTGACGCCGGTGAAAAGCTGGTCTCCGACAAAGACGACGGGCGCATCCTTGCAGGCAAAGACGAACGCGCCCACCGAATGGCCGGACCAGACCTCGACGTCCCAGTCGAGCCCCGCCAGCTCCGTGGTGGTTGCCGCTTCAAGCACCGAGACGCGATCGGGAGCGGAGCCGGGGATCTTCATCCGGGCGGTGTGGGCCTGCAACAAGGCAGACTGTCTCCGGCCCTCCCCGCAGTGGCTGAGAAACGCGCACAGGTCGGGCTCGAAAGCCCGGAATTGGCGTTCGAACACGCTCCATTCCGCGCCGCTGATTTCCAGCGGTACGTCGAAAAGCTGGCACACCCTGCCGGCCTGGCCCACGTGGTCCCAATGGGCATGGCTGGCAATGAACCGGGCCAGACGCGCGCCCTCCAAAGCCTCCGACAGGGCAGCGAACGCAGCCTCGCCCGGTGGGCCGCAATCGACGAGTTGGAGTGCATCGGTCGGCCCGAACCGCCAGGCGTTCACCTGCTTGAAGGGACCGAAGGATTCGCAGAAGGGCAGAACGATCCGCCCGATGCCGTGGTGGCCGAGCCCCACCTCCAGGTCGTCGGTGTCTTCGGTGTTCATGGGCTGGCGCTACTCCATTGCCGGGCCACCGACCGCCCGTGGCCGATCGCGCGCTGCCCATGGTTGGCGGCAATGCGCGATGCGCCGCTCGGCCCATCTTCCCGCCCAGTCTGCATCGCCCCCCTGCCCCCACTGTCGGGCAAGCGTACGTTACCTGACAGGGGAACGGGGCGTCGCCGCCGGCACCCAGGATCTGAAATTGTCGGCTGAAGGGTTGGCTGGGGGACCTGGATTCGAACCAGGGCTGGCGGAGTCAGAGACCGCGTACGGCCATTTCCCAGGAAATGCCATAGCTTCTCATATCGCACATAATCATCTGAAATATATTGATTTTCGTCGATCTGGCATCGCATAGTGACACATGGCGAATCGCCCCTATGCGGCCCATTCCCGAGACCCGAGCGAGACCCGAAATGCCAACGGTGGCCCTCACCGAGATCAGCATCCGCAACCTGCCGGTGCCGTCGCACGGCCGGATCCAGTACGTCGATAGGAGCCAGAAGGGCTTCGCCGTCCTCGTGACGGAGACCGGCCACAAGAGCTTCGTTCTGACCTACGGCCAGGATCGCAGACGAACGAAGATCGGTGATGTGGGCGTCATCGGGCTTGCCGACGCGCGTGCTACGGCGAAGCGCATCCTGTCCGAACACACGCTCGGCGTTCACAGGGC
The DNA here is from genome assembly GCA_020425485.1 of Rhodospirillaceae bacterium. GTDB lineage: Bacteria > Pseudomonadota > Alphaproteobacteria > DSM-16000 > Inquilinaceae > JACKIH01. The sequence goes on along the minus strand of JAGQRL010000264.1, from coordinate 846 downwards.
TCCCAGCATCTCGTTCGAGCAGCTCGTCACACAATTCCTGCAAGCCTGCGCCACCAAGAACAAGCCTCGGACGATCTATGACTACCGGCGGCTGCTCAATCGGCACTTCGTCCCGAAATGGCGCCGCACCGACATCGGAAACCTCACGGCACGCGAGATCGGCCGCGCCATCGACAAGCTCGGTGAGACACCGTCAGAGGCAAACCATGCGTTTGCGGCGCTGCGGGCCGTGCTTGGATTCGCCGTTCGCCGGCAATACCTCTCGACCCATCCGATGATCAGCATGCAGCTTCCGTCGCGACGAACGCCCCGGTCGCGGGTGCTAAGCGACGAGGAACTCGCGAAGGTATTTGCTGCTGCCGCCAGCTTCAACTCGACGCTCGCGACGATTATCCAGCTCTGCATTTTGACCGGACAGCGTCGGGGTGAAATCGCGATGCTCCGCAGAGAGTACATAGAGGATGATCTGATCACCCTCCCGGCCGAGGTCGTGAAGAACAACAGAGATCACACATTTCCAATCTCAGAATCAGCGCAAACTATTCTCTCCACGCTTCCCGCTCATGGTTATCTGTTCCCCACCAAGAGTGGCACGGTCTTCAATGGCTGGACGAAGCACAAGCGTCGCTTCGACCTCCTGTGCCCGATCGACCCATGGACATTGCACGACCTTCGGCGGACCGTCGCTACCGGCATGGCGGCACTCGGCGTGCCGCAGATCGTTGTCGAAAAGCTGCTGAACCACGTCTCCGGCGGCACCCAGTCCCCCATCGCCCAGGTCTACAACCGCCACGCCTACCTGAAGGAGATGCGCCAGGCCCTCTTGCAGTGGGAGGCCCACCTCCA
>JAGQRL010000263.1 GCA_020425485.1 Rhodospirillaceae bacterium | reverse complement strand
ACGTGCTGGCCGACGCCGGGTTCGACGGGGTGACGCTGGCCAACAACCACAGTGGCGACTTCCTGGAAGCCGGGCGGGCGGCCACCCGTGCCGCACTGGAGCGCGCCGGCATCGCCTATACCGGCCACGACGAGCCCGGCGTGCGCACCGCGGTGATGACGGTGAACGGCATCCGCGTCGGCCTGGCCGGCTTCTCGCCCAATCCCGGAACGCTGTCGATCAACGACCTGGAGGAGGCCGCCCGCATCGTCGAGGAGCTGGACCGCCAGGCCGACATCGTCGTGGTCACCTTCCACGGCGGGGCGGAAGGCTCCGGCGCCACCCATGTGCCGCGGCAGACGGAAATCTTCCTCGGCGAGAACCGCGGCAACGTCTACGCCTTTGCTCGCCGCGTCATCGATGCCGGGGCCGATCTGGTGTTCGGCCACGGCCCGCATGTGCCGCGGGCGCTCGATGTCTACCGCGGCCGCCTGATCGCCTACAGCCTGGGCAACTTCTGGACCTACGGCCGCTTCAACGTCAGCGGGCTCGGCGGTGTCGGCACGGTGCTGGAAGCCACCCTGGCGCCCGATGGCCAGGTGGTGGAAGCCCGCATCATCGGCACCCGCCAGCAGGGGGCCGGCATCCCGGCGCTCGACCCCAGCAACGAGGCGGCACGGACGATCGCCCAGTTGACGCTGAGCGACATCCCCGAAGCGCCCATCAGCATCGCACCGGATGGCACCATCGCGCTGGGCGCCCTGGTGTCGGCGCGCTGACTCCACCGTTGCCGCGGCTTCCGCCGGCCGGCTATCAAGGGTGCGGAATCAACAGGTTTCTAAGGGGATCGATCCATGGGTGTGCGGATGGCCTTGGCCGCTGCGGCAATTGCGGTTTCGGCCGCGGGCGGGGCGAACGCCCAGATGGAGGAATGGGCGCGCTGGCAGGTGGTCGACGGCGTCGCCACCATCCAGAACGACGCCGCGGCCTTCGGCGTGACCTGCGGTGAGGGGGGCAGCCCGGCGCTGACCCTGGCGGCACCCGATGCCGCAGCCATCCCGGATAGCGCCACCGTGCTGATCCAGGTGAGCAGCCGTTCCGACGCCTATGTGCTGGAGGAGGGGACGGACATCGAAACCTTCCTGCGCCACTTCCGCCCGGCATCCGGCGGCGGCTATGTGTCCGACGAAGCGCCCGTCGAACCGCTGGTGGACAGCCTGCGCGCCGGCATGAACCTGATCGTGGCGGTGGAGGTGTTCGACCGCTCGCAGCGCTTCACGCTCACCGGCTCCAGCCGCGCCATCGAAACGGCCCTGACCGGCTGTGGCGGCTAGCGGGGCAGCCGGACATTCCGGCCGCCTGATCCCGTCCCTGACCTAGGCGATCTCGCTGGGCGGCAGCTCCGCGGCGTCGACCCTGGAGGCCGGCGGCTCGGCGTTGCCGCCGCGCGCGATGCCGGCCGCCGTCAGCCAGTGGCCGCGCAGGGCCTGCAGGCTGTCGGCCACCGGAGGAACCGAAAAGCGGCCGTCGCGGCCGGTGACCAGCAGGTTGAGTCGGTCCAGCTTGTCCAGCGCATCGGGCAGGTCGAAGTCCACACGGGTGTTGAACTCCGCCACCAGCCAGTCTTCCACCCGCCGCTTCAGCTCCGCCCCACGCAGCGGCCCGTCCTGGGCCAGGTGGAAATAGGCCAAAGCCGTTTCCTTGAATTCCTGGTCTTCGGCGGTGCCGATCAGGAAGTCGAACACCGCGGCGTTGTTGCAGACGTTGCGGTAGTAGAGGTTGTCGCTCAGCGCCATCTGGTACTTCAGCGCCTGGCGCTCGAACTTCACCCATTGGCGCATGCAGAAGCCGCCCAGGCCAGCCAGCGCACTGATCGCCGCCAGGGCCTGAGTGAGGTCCTGCTCCCCCACCGTGCTGGCCGCGCGCAGCCCCAGATAGGTGGCCGCCACCACGAACAGCACCGACATGGCCGGCAGGATGTTGAGCAGCACCGGCACGCCGCCGGCCAGCGCCGGCACCCCCAGCATCAGCTTGTCGCGCACCCGCATCACCGCCCGCGCGCTGGGGTAGAGCATGTTGATGTCGGCCTCGGCGATGGAGTGGAACAGCTTGATCACCGCCTTGCCGGGGGCGATCCGCCGCTTCGGCGTGTGCCACAGCCATTCCGGCATCCGCTGCTTGCGTTCCGGCTGTTCGTCGAAGCGGATCACCACGACCACGTGGTGCAGGCGCACGGTGCGCACCTTGCGCTTCAGCAGGCCCCAGAAGCGCCGCCGCACCACCGTTTCGTCGCGCCGGCCGCGGCTGAAGAAGGAAACGTGCCGGTAGCGCCGGTCGGGCACCTTCACCTGCACGTCCAGCTCCGCCGATTCGCCGAGGGCAGCACCCAGCTTCTCGTCGGGGATGCGCGAGAAATTGGCTTGGGTGAGCACCCGGTCCAGCCGCTCCATCAGCCGCTCGAAGGCGTCGTCGGACTGGTCCAGGTCGCCGGCGGCGGCGGGCAGGTCGGGGTTGAAGCCGTAGTAGTCGTCGCGCAGGCCGACCAGCAGCTCGCGCCCTTCCACCCGGAACAGCATGCCGAGCAGGCGGCAGAGCTGGCGGCGTTCGGTGGGCGTGTCGCAGCCGTCGAAGCGGTCGACCAGCCGGTCGGCGAGGCGGCGCTGGCGTACGCCGATGAAGGCATCGGGCAGCACGCGCGGCACCGCGTCCGCAGCGTCGCCGGCAGAAGCGGGCGGTGCCGCCGCTGCCGGTGGTTCAGCCGGTCGGGATGCCTCCGTCACGGCCATGGGCGACCCTTTGTTGCGTCAGGTGATGTCGGCTTCGTCCACGTCCATCTGGCCGGAGATGCGCCGGCGCACATGCGACCACGACAGGCCGACCGCGAGGATCAGCGACAGCGCGAACAGGGCCGCCCACATGATCAGCTCGGTGGTGAAGGCGCTGGTGCCCACATAGGTGGCGATCACCCAGCCGACCACCAGGAACAGCACCACCATCAGCACGATGCCGGGCACGCCGATGGAGCGCATGGTGGCGCGCAGGTAGATCACGTAGCCGATGACCAGCACCAGGGCCAGCAGCGCCTTCAGCGGCAGGCTTTCGTCCCACGGCGTGGTGGAAACCCAGCCCACCAGCGAATACTGGGTCGGGTTGAACGTGGCCAGCACCAGGATCAGCGCGATCACCCAGCGGATGATGAACCCGGTGAATGTGAACGACGACCTCGCCATGGCAAAGCCTCCCCCTCCAAGAAATCCCACTTGCGCGCTTGATAGTCCATGAACTGGGGCCAAGCAATGGCAGGGTCCCGGCCGAAACGGGGCCGATGGCGCCCCTTTGCCGCCATCCCGGCGGTCAATCGTGCGGCATGCGGACCTGCCGGCCCGATCTCGCATTGGGCTCTTGCAGCCTGTCGGCTAGGATCGCGCGCTGGATGTCCGGACCGTCGGCACGGCCGGACTTGAGGAGGAGGAGCCAGCAATGGAACGACGGGGAAAGCACATCCTTCAGATCACCGCCATCGGCCTGCCGGCGCTGCTGCTGAGCGGCTGCGGCGGCACCGATTGGGAGGAGGTGGCCGGCGAGGCGTGCCAGGCCAGCTTCACCGAAGCCCAGTGCACCTGCATGGTGGAAGGGCTGACCGAGCAGTTCGACGGCGACGAGGAGTCGCGCATGCTGGCGGCCTTCGTGGCCAGCATCGAAGGCGCCCAGGTGACCAACGATCAACTGGAAGACCTGGAGATGAGCACGGCGGACTTCGCCACCTACCGGCAGGAGAACGAGCGCACCATCTCCCGCCTCCGCCGCTCCTGCACGGAGGGATAGGCGGCGGCGCGCCCGGCGCCCGCACAATTCCATATTCTTCGGCCACAAAGGATCTGCCACCGGTGGATCCGCGTCCGCTCCGCCCCCGCACCCCGGCAGCCGCGCCCGCGCCGCCGGGCCGGGGATGGGGCCGGGCGAGCCCGTAGCCGCATTGCGATCCACGCGATCGGTGCCTTGATCGACCCCGCCGTCGGTGGCCAACGGAGGTGTCGAATGGCCGTTGCGAAACGCCTGGTCCTCACCCTGCTGTGCCTGCTGGCGGCCGCACCGGCCGTCGCCCAGGCCGATCCCCCGATGGATCTTTCCGGCACCTGGACGGTGGACGGACGGGAGGTGATTGCCGGCCACGAGCCCGACACCGGCTATTTCCGCACCATCTGGTCCTTTGACGGCGAGACCGACATGCACGGCCAGGTTTCCGGTTCGGAGATCCGCGGCCAGATCATGGTGAGCTGGCCCCAGCACCGCGCCCGCTGCCCCAACGACTGGGTGCAGCGCACGCCGTTCGAGGCTCGCATCGGCGCCGACGGCAACACGCTGGCGGTGCGCTACCAGGGCCTCGGCATGGATGGCGAGACCTGCCACATCGTCAACCTGGACTGGCGGCCGCTCACCTACACCCGCGTGGTGGCGGATGACGGCCGCTGCGATCCGCCTGCCGGCCTGGCCGATGCGGTGGCGCGGCTGCGCACCCTGCTGACGACGGACCTGGCGCGGCGCGAGGGCCTGCCCGGCGGCATACTATACCGGCGCGGCGATGTGGCGGCCGGGGCGGGCTCCAGCCTCGGCCGTGCGCGCAGCATCGTCGACCGGCAGATCGCCAACGGCTATGCCGACGACTACCTGTTGGGGCTGATGGGCTCGGGCGGCTGGGCGCAAGGCTATCTCGGCGAAGTGGAGCCGCTCCTGGCCGACGACGCGCCGTGCGACTGGCTGGCGTGGCAGGATGCCTTCACCCGGCTCGATGCCATGGCCGCGGAGGTCCGCCGCCGCCAGGCGGAGATGGACGCGATCGCCGAGTTTGCCGAGGACCAGTACCTGGAAAACCTCGGGCGCTTCCGCCAAACGCTGGCCAACACCATGGTCGACCAGACCGCGCTGGTGCGCATGCTGGAGGGCGCCGGGCTGAGCCACCTCCAGGCCAACCAGTGGTCCACCATTCCGCGCGCGGTGTGGGGGGCGGCGGCGGTGAGCTGGGAGATCTCCGGCGTGTCCACCACCTTCCTCGCCACCGCCAGCACGGCGTCCGTCGCCATGTCGCAGGCCACCATCATCGCCGGGCTGATCGACATGTCGCGGCTGAGTGACGCAGAGAACGAGTACCTGCCGGCGCTCCAGGAATATGCCGAGCTGCACGCCTATCTGGAGCCGCTGGCGGACCACTACGAGCGGGTGACCGTCGAGATCCGCGCCATCAACCAGACCATCCGCGGGCACATCCCAAGCGAACGGGAGTAGGTAGGTCGCCGCGTCCGCAACGCGGCCCTTCTCGTTTCGAACGTTGCCCGCGGCGGGCCGGTGGCGCTATCGCAGGGGCGCCATGAGCCAACCCGCCTCCGCCGATCCGCCCCCCGACCCAACCACAAGCCCCAGGGCCGCCGCCGCTTCGGCCCTGGCGGAGGTGGTGGGGCAGGAGCGGCCGGCCCAGCGCCGGGGTGCCGCCCTGCAAGCCGTGGCGGCCCTGCTGTGGGTGCCGCAGGCCGTACTCATCGCCATCACCCTGGCGGCTCTCGTGGAAGGCACGGCCTTGCCGCTGGGGCTGGCTGCCCTGGCCGGCTTCTACCTGGCGCTGGCGGGTTTGCGCATCGGGCTCGATGCCTGGGGCAAGCGCATCGTCCACCTGGCGGCCGACCGGGTGCGCGCCCGCCTGCGCGGCCGCCTGGTCGACGCACTCGCCCGCTGGTCGCCGATGGATGCCGGCGCCCCCCATTCCGGTGCGGTGGCGGCCCTGGCGGTCGACCGGGTGGACCATATCGAGCCCTATCTCACCCGCTACGAACCGGCGCGCCTGAAGGTCGCCGTCGTGCCCCTGGCGCTGTGGTGCGTGGTGGTGCCGCTGAGCTGGGCCGGCGCCCTCATCCTGCTGGTGGCGGGACCGCTGATCCCGGTGTTCATGGCACTGATCGGCATGAAGGCACGCCAGGCCAGCCAGCGCCAACTCGCCGAGATCGCCTCGATGACCGGCTATCTGCTGGACCGCATCCGCGGCCTGGTGGACATTCGCCTGCTGGGCGGCGTCGGCGGTGCTACATCGGCCCTGGCCGGGGCGGCCGACCGGGTGCGGCGGGAAACCATGGCGGTGCTGCGCATCGCCTTTCTCTCCACCGCGGTGCTGGAGCTGTTCGCCGCCCTGGGCGTGGCCATGGTGGCCGTGCATGTGGGCTTCGAGCTGCTGGGGCTGACGGATTTCGGCACCTGGGGCGCGCCGCTGAGCCTGGCCCAGGGGCTGCTGGTGCTGATGCTGGCGCCGGACTTCTTCCAGCCGCTGCGCGATTTCGGCGCCGCCTACCACGACCGCGCGGATGCCGAGGCGGTGGCGCTGGAAGCGGCCAGCCTGCTCGGCCGCCACCATGCCTCCATCCTCGGCAGCGGCGCCGGGGACGTGCCGTCCGAAGCCGCACCGGCCGTCCGGCTGGCGGGCGTGGGCTTCGCCTATGGCGCAGGCCGGCCGGTGCTGGAGGGCGTGGACCTGGAGATCCGCCCCGGCAGCCGGGTCGCCATCACCGGGCACAGCGGGGCCGGCAAATCGACCGTGCTGGGGCTGATCGCCGGCTTCCTCGGCCCCGATGCCGGACACATCGAAGCCGCCGGCCGGCCGCTCGACGCCGCCTCGGCCGATGCCTGGCGCGCCCGCATCGCCTGGATCGGCCAACGCCCGCATTTCGTCGCCGGCAGCCTGCGCGCCAATCTGGGCCTCTACGGTGCGGCGGCGGAAGGTGCGGAGCTGGCGCGCGCGCTCACGGTAGCCAATGCCGCGGAGGTGGTGGACGCCGCCCCGCGCGGGCTCGCCACCGCCATCGGCGAAACCGGCCACGGCGTGTCCGGCGGGGAGGCGCGGCGGCTGGCGCTCGCCCGCGCGGCCCTGGCGCCGGGCCGCGACGTGGTGCTGGCCGACGAGCCCACCGCCGAGCTGGACCCCGAAACCGCCGCGGTGGTGGCCGATGGGCTGCTGGACCTGGCGGACGGGCGCACGCTGGTGGTGGCAACCCATGACGAGGCGCTGGCCGCGCGCATGGACATCCGGCTGGCGGTGATCGGCGGCCGGCTGGTGGCCGCGGAGGCAGTGCCATGAGCCGCCGCAGCGCCGGGCTGTGGACCGTGCTCGCTGTCTTCCGGCGCCACCACGGCCGGGTGCTGACGCTGGGCGTCGGCCTCACCGCCGCCACGCTGGCGGCCGGGGCCATGCTGCTGGGCCTGTCCGGCTGGTTCCTCACCGCCGCTGCGGCGGCCGGGCTGGTGGGCGCCGGCCTGGCGTTCGACGTGTTCGGCCCGGCCGCGGCCATCCGTTTCCTTGCTCTGGTGCGCACCGGGGCGCGCTATGGCGAGCGCCTGACCAACCACGACGCCACGCTGCGGGTGCTCGCCTCGCTGCGCCTCAGCGTTTTCCGCGCGCTGGCGGCACGGCCGCTGCCCGCACTGGCGGCCCTGCGCCGGGGCGTGGCGCTCAACCGCCTGACTGCGGATATCGATGCGCTCGATGGCCTGCACCTGCGCCTGGTGCTGCCGGTGGCGGCGGGCGCCCTCGTGCTGGCGCTGGCCGCGGGCCTGCTCGCCTGGCTGGTGGCGCCGGTGATGGCGCTGGTGGTCGGCGTGCTGGTGGTGGGCGGCGGGCTGTCGATACTGATGGCGGGGCGGCCGGGGGCCGGAGCCTCGCGCCGCCGCGGCTTGGCGCAGGATGCGCTGCGCGTGCGCCTGCTGGACCTCGCCCGCGGCCGGGCCGACCTCACCGTGGCGGGCCGCCTGCCGGCGCAGACGGGGGCCTGCGGCAAGGCTTCGGATCGTGCGCTGGCGGCGGGCCGCCGGCTCAATGTGCTGGATTTGCGGAGCGAGGCGGTGCTGTCCGCCACCGTCCAGGTCGCCGTGGTGGTGGCCCTGGTGCTGGGCGTGTGGCTCGCCCAGGCCGGCACCATTTCCGGCCCGGTGGCGGCCATCGGCGTGTTCGCGGCGATCGCCTTGGGGGAGGTGCTGGCGCCGCTGCGCCGCGGTGCGCTGGAGATCGGCCGCATCCTGCTGGCGGTGCGCCGCATCGCCCCGGCACTGGCGGAACCGCTGGCCGAACCGCTGGCCGAGCCGCCGCCCGCAGCACCGGCAGACCCTGGCGAGCCGCAGGCTGGGCCGTTGCTGGCGCTGAGCGGGATCGGCTTTGCCTATGGCGGCGGCCGGCCGGTGCTGGCCGGCGTATCGCTGACGCTCAGGCCCGGCGATACCGTCGCCCTGGTCGGCCGCAGCGGCGGCGGCAAGACTACGCTGCTGTGGCTGGCCGCCGGGCTGTTGCGGCCCGATGCCGGCACCATCCACCTGTGCGGCCGCCCGCTGGCCGACTGGCCGGAAGCCGATCTGCGCGCCCGCATCGGCCTGCTGCCCCAGCGCAGCGAGCTGTTCGCCGGCACCATTGCCGACAACCTGCGCGTGGGCGCACCCGATGCCCCCGACGCGCTGCTGTACGAAGCCCTCGCCGTGGTCGGCCTGGACGGCACGGTGGCGGCGGCGGGCGGGCTGGCAGCCCGGCTGGGGGAGGGCGGGGCCGGCCTGTCCGGTGGCGAAGCCCGGCGGCTGGCGCTGGCCCGCCTCATCGTCCGCCGGCCGCCGGTGCTGTTGCTGGACGAGCCGACCTCGGGACTGGACGTGGACACGGCAACGCAGGTGATGGCCCGGCTGCGCGGCCTGCTTCCGCAGGCGGCCATTCTGGTGGCCACCCACCGCGCGGGCGACTTGGGGAATACTGCCGGCGTTAACCGATTCAGACTATCAAGCCCGCCCGCACCAACAACGGATCTGCGGCAAATCAGCATAGACTGAGCGATGTCAGCGAATTCTTCCGCTTCTATCTTAGGATACGTTGAGGCTGTGGCTGGCGGCCGGCGGATGCGGGGTGGAATGACTGTCCACAACCATTCCGGGCCGTTTCGCCCGCCGCACAAAACTGCATGACTGCCAAGATCGGGAGCAAAAAACCGATATTTCAGATGTACGAATTCGCGCGTGCCTGATATGAACCTGCCAACGGAATGCCAGGCGCACGCCGGCACCATCCGAGTCCGCCCGGGAGCTCACAATGGAACTCGACGTCGTATCGCTGTCACGGCTGCAGTTCGCCATGACGGCGCTGTACCACTTCCTGTTCGTCCCCTTGACGCTCGGCCTATCGGTGCTGGTCGCCATCATGGAGAGCGTCTACGTGATGACCGACCGGCCGATCTGGCGCCAGATGACCAAGTTCTGGGGGACGCTGTTCGGCATCAACTTCGTGCTCGGTGTCGCCACCGGCCTGACCATGGAATTCCAGTTCGGCATGA
>JAGQRL010000262.1 GCA_020425485.1 Rhodospirillaceae bacterium | reverse complement strand
CGATGACGAAGCGGCCGGTGGGGTTCACGTAGAACTCGTCCTCCGGGCACATCCAGCCCTCGGGCAGCACCTCCAGCACGAAGGGCCGCACGATCTCGCGCACCTCGCGCTGGTCCAGCCCGTCTACGTGCTGGGTGGAGACGACGACGGAGGTGGCGCCCACCGGCTTGCCGTCCACGTATTTCAGGGTCACCTGGCTCTTGGCATCGGGGCCGAACTGGGCGGCCTTGCCGGCATGCCGGGCTGCCGCCATCAGGCGCAGGATCTGGTGGGCGTATTGGATGGGGGCCGGCATCAGTTCCGGCGTTTCGTTGCAGGCATAGCCGAACATGATGCCCTGGTCGCCGGCGCCTTCGTCCTTGTTGCCGGCGGCATCCACGCCCTGGGCGATATCCACCGACTGGGCGTGCACATGCACGTCCACCGCGGCGTTGCGCCAGTGGAAGCCGTCCTGCTCGTAGCCGATATCGCGGATGGCGTTGCGCGCCGCCGCTTCGATGGCTTCGGAGGTTACGGTTTCCGGCCCGCGCACCTCGCCGGCGATCACCACCCGGTTGGTGGTGCACAAGGTTTCCACCGCCACGCGCGACACGGGATCGGCCTTGAGAAACAGGTCGACGACGGCGTCGGAGATGCGGTCGCTGACCTTGTCGGGATGTCCTTCGGAAACCGATTCGCTGGTGAACAGGAAGTCGCCCTGGCGCACAGGTGGGGTTCCTTGTCAGAGGGAGGGTCGTGGGGCCGAAGTGGCGTAGCTGCCCCCGCAACGGCGTGTCAAGCCGCTGTCACAAGGGGCGGGTGCAGGATCGCTGGGGACGGCCCGATTTGCCGCGGCCGGGGGCCGATAATCGACGGGCGGATGGCTGCCGGCCCTGGCGGGCGGAGCGTTCCTGCTCCTGCCCGCCCAAGCCGGTCATCGCCCGACAGGTCAGTGGGGCAGGGCCACCACTTCAGCGCTCGCCGCCTCGGCCTCTTCAGCACCATAGGCATTGGCGAGAGACTTGGTCAGCTCGAACAGCCGCTTGCGCACCGCCGGATCGGGCACCTTGTAGTAGGCGCGCACCAGGTCCAGCGTTTCCTTCTTGGCCATGGGGTCAAGCTCGATGAGCTGGGGTTCTTCCTCCACGCCTTCGTAGCGGTAGGACTCCAGATCGGTCTCCGGCGCGTCGTCGAAGAAGAACGACACCGGCACGTCGAGAATGCGCGACAGGTCGAACAGCCGGCTGGCGCCGATGCGGTTGGCGCCGCGCTCATACTTCTGCACCTGCTGGAAGGTCAGGCCGATCGCCTCGCCAAGCTTCTCCTGGCTCATGCCGAGCAGGGTGCGGCGCAGGCGGACGCGGGCGCCCACATGGACATCGATGGGATGCGGCTTGCCGATGCGGGGGCGGCCGGCCTTGCGCTTGGGGCGGTTGGGTGGGGGTGTGCGGGCCACGCTTGTCTGGCTCCTTCAGGTCGTCGGAGATGGTTTGGTGGAATGCCCGTCAACGGGCCATTCCGGTTCGTTCGTCCCAGGGACGAGGCCGCGGTTAACACGCCAGCGTCAACCGATGCGGGCACCACCACGGCGGACACCAGATATATCAATCGGTTCGGCGGCGTAAAGTGCGGCGTATTCGCAGCTTCTCTGAATATTAGTAACTTTGATGAATATTTCTCTCGGAAGGTGCTTCGCGGCGCCGCTTCTTGAGCGTCAGCCCGCCCGGCGACGGCCCCCGCCGACCAGCCATGCCGCGAGCGCAAGGACGAAGCCCAGCACCGCCACCGGGATATCGCCCCAGCGGGCGTAGAGCGGCGGCTGGTCCAGTGCCAGCGGCAGCCCGCCGTCGATGACGCCGCGGCTGCCGAGCGGCAGATGGGCCACCACCCGGCCATAGGGATCGACGATGCCGCTGATGCCGGTGTTGGCCACCCGCACCAGGGGCAGGCCCTCCTCCACCGCGCGCACGCTGGCGATGGCGAAATGCTGGTGGGGGCCGGCGGTGATGCCGTACCAGGCATCGTTGGTGAGGTTGAGCAGCCATTGCGGGCGCTCCGCCCCCGGCTGGGGATCGGTGACGGCACCGGGGAAGATGATCTCGTAGCAGATCATCGGGCCCACCGGCGGCAGGCCGGGCAGGTCCAGCGTGCGCGGGCCGGGGCCGGCGGAATAGTCGACGCGGCTGGCCACCGCGTCGAATGGCAGCAGGTCGCGAAACGGCACGTATTCGCCGAACGGCACCAGGTGGGATTTGTCGTAGGTGCCCGCCACCTCGGCTGCGGAGTTCACCGCCACCAGGCCGTTCCAGTACTGGCGGGCATCTTCCTCGCCGGTGCGCCGCGGCGCGCCGAGGATCACCAGCCCGCCCTCCGGCGCCACCTGGGCGATCGCCTGGCGCGCCGCGGGGTCGCTGTCCGCCCGGTAGGGGATGGCGGTTTCCGGCCAGATGACGACGGTGGGGGCGGGCGCCCCGGCGGCGCCCGGCTCCACGCTCATCTCCCGCTGCAGGGCGAAATGGGCGTGGAACAGCTCCGGGTCCCATTTGTCGGACTGGGGGATGTTGGGCTGCACCAGGCGCAGGGTGATGCCTTCGTGCACCGGCACCGGGCCGTCCGGCACGCGCTGCCAGCCCCACACTGCCACACCCGCCAGCACCGCCAGCCCGGCCAGCGTGGCCGCGAGGCCGCTGCGGCCGCGCCCCGCCAAAGTGGCCGGCAAGGCCGCCACCGCCACGGTGAGGAGGCTGACGCCGTAGATGCCGATGAGCGAGGCAAGCTGGATCACCGGCCCCCAGTCGGTCCAGGCATAGCCGATCAGGTTCCAGGGAAAGCCGGTCAGCGCGTGGCCGCGCAGCCATTCCGCCAGCGTCCAGCCGACGGCCAGCGCCAGTGGCCGGGCGAGCCCGCGCCAGGCGACCAGCCGGGCCACCAGCGTGCCGATGCCGGAAAACAGCGCCAGCAGGAACGGCAGGCCGAAAATGGTGAGCGGCAGCATGTAGAAGAAGCGGGCGATATCCACGCCCATGGCGAAGGAGATCCAGTAGAGCCCCAGCACGAAGTGCCCGAAGCCGAACCAGAAACCCACGGCGAAGGCGCCGCGCTTTGTGGTGGTGCCGTCGATCAGCCAGACCACGGCCGGCAGCACCAGCCACAGCACCGGGGCGGCCGACACCGGCGGCAGGGCGGCCACGGCGAACATGCCGAGCGCGAAGGCGAAGCCCCAGCGTCGCCAGCCCCTGAGGGCGGAAACAGCCGCAGCCATGCGGCCCAACGGCCCGGTTGCGGCCGTCGTCACCACCTCAATGCTCGCCGTTGGCGGGGGGCGGAGCGACGGTCGGTTCCACCCGGCGGATGCGCAGCGATTTCACCCGCCGGGGGTCGCTGTCGATCACCTCCAGCTCCAGGCCGGCGGGCAGCGTGATCAGCTCGCCGCGCACCGGCACCCGCCCGGCATGGGTGAACACCAGCCCGCCCAGGGTATCGATGTCCTCGCGCTCCTCGTCGTCGAGGATGGGGCCGACGGTCTCCTCGAACTCCTCCACCGGCACGCGGGCATCGGCGACCCAGGAGCCATCGGGCATCGCCTCGATATGCGGGGTGGCATCGATGTCGTGCTCGTCCTTGATCTCGCCGACGATCACTTCCACCACGTCCTCAATGGTGATCAGCCCGTCGATGCCGCCGAACTCGTCGATCACCAAGGCCAGGTGCTGGCGCGACTGGCGCATTTCCAGAAGCAGGTCGAGGGCGGGCATGGACGGGGCGACGATCAGCACATCGCGCACCATGTCGCGCAGGTGAACATCGGCGTCCTCGGCATCGGCCATGGCGACGATGTCCTTGATGTGCACGAAGCCCACCACGTCGTCCAAGGTCTCGCGGTAGACCGGCAGGCGGCTGTGGGCGCGCTTGGACAGCAGGGCGCGCAGCTCCGACAAGGGCGTGTCGATGTCCACCGCCACGATATCGGCGCGCGGCACCATCAGGTCGGCGGCGGTGGTTTCCCTGAGGTTCAGCACATTGGCGATGAGCTGGCGTTCGTGAACGGCGATGGGCTCGTCCGGCGTGCCCGCGTCGTCCTCGTGCTCCTCGATCAGCTCCTCGATGGTCTCGCGCCAATTGTTCTCCGGCTTGCTGCCGAGTGCCGAGCGCAGCCAGCCGCGAAACAGGCCCCCAAGGGACGATGAACTGGAGAGATCGGCCCCGCCCTGTGCGCGGGGCCCCCGACTGTCGGTATGGGTGTCAGCCATGGTTCGGTTCGTTGGCAGAGGAGGCCGCAGTTGAAGTGCCCGGATCGCCCGAGGGCTGCCGGTAGGGATCGGGGATGCCCAGCCGTTCGAGGACGGCGGTTTCCAGGGATTCCATGCGGTCGGCGTCGATGTCGTCTGAGTGGTCGAAACCCAGCAAGTGTAGCACGCCATGCACGACAAGGTGTGCAAGATGATGCCCGAACGGACGTCCTGCCTCCTTTGCCTCGCGTTGGCAGGTCTCCAGCGCCACCACGATGTCGCCCAGCACCAGCGGCGCGCCGGGCGGGCGTGGCCCGGGCTCATCCTCCAGCGCGAAGGAGAGCACGTTGGTGGGCTTGTCGAGGCCGCGGTAGTCGCGGTTGAGCGCGCGCACCGCGGCATCGTCGGTGAGCAGGATGCTGACTTCCGCCGGCCCCTCGTCCTCGTCGCCGTCATCCTCGCTTTCGCCGTCGTCTTCGCTGCCCGTCACCGCAAGGCCGGCGGCCAGCGCCAGCCGGGCCGCCCGTTCGATCAGGTCCAGGCCGGGCGGTTCGGCCAGGGCGGCCGCCCAGTCGCCGGCGCCGGTCTCGATGTCGATGGCGTGGTCGGCCTCAGTTGCGGCTGACGGCTGGGCGCTCACGACGCAGTGCCCGGTTTGGCGGCGGCGCGCGCGGCTTCCCGCCGCTCATAGGCGCGCACCACCCGGGCCACCAGGTCGGACCGCACCACGTCGGCATCGGTCAGCCGCACCACCGCGATGTCCTCCAGCCCTTCCAGGATCCCCACCGCATCCAGCAGCCCGCTGGGGGTGCCCGGCGGCAGGTCCACCTGGGTGGGATCGCCGTTCACCACCATCACGCCGTTTTCGCCCAGCCGGGTCAGCAGCATGCGCATCTGCATGATGGTGATGTTCTGCGCCTCGTCGACGATGACGAAGGCGTTGTCCAGCGTGCGCCCGCGCATGAAGGCCAGCGGCGCCACCTCGATGGTTTCGTTGGCCAGGTAGCGGTCGCGCTGGTCGGCCGGCATCAGTTTTTCCAGGGCGTCGTAGATGGGCCGGAGATAGGGGTTCACCTTCTCCTTCAGGTCGCCGGGCAGGAAGCCCAGGCGCTCGCCGGCTTCCACCGCCGGGCGGGTCAGCACGATACGGCGGATGCCGCGCGCCGGGTTGTTGGTGAGCAGCGACACCGCCTGGGCCGCCGCCAGGAAGGTCTTGCCGGTGCCCGCCGGCCCCAGGCCGAACACCAGCGAGTGGCTGGCCATGGCGCGGATGAACTCAAGCTGGCCGGCCGACTGTGCTTCGATGGCGCCGAAGCGGGTGCGGATGGCTTCCTGCGGGCCGGCTTCGCTGCGCGCCGGGCCGTCGCGCACCAGGCGGACGGCGGCATCCACCTCGCGATGGCTGAGCGGCTGGCCCTGTTGCAGGCGGCGCCACAACCGGCGCAGCACCCGGTCTGCCAGCTCCACCGCCGCGTCGCGGCCCGACACGGTGATCTGGTTGCCGCGAAAGGCGGTGGTCACGCCGAGCTGGGCATCCATGCGGGCGAGGTGGCTGTTGTGGGGGCCGACAAGTTCCTGGAGCAGGCGATTGTCGTCGAAGCGCAGAACGTGGCCGGTCGCGGTGTCGGTGGTCATGCCGCGGCACCGGCGCGGGCACCGGCGACCACGCCGTCCACCGTCACCGCCTCGCCGGCCAGGCTGTTGGCCCGCGCTTCGGTGATGCGCACGTCGACGACGCTGCCGATCAGCCGTTCCGACGCGTCCAGCGTCACCGCCTGCAGGTAGGGCGTACGCCCCGCCGCCTGGCCGGAGTGGCGGCCCGGCTTTTCCAGCAACACGGGCTGCACGGTGCCGACGGTGGCGTGGTTGAACGCCGCCTGCTGGGCGGAAAGAAGCTGCTGCAAGGCGGCCAGGCGGTCGGACTTCACGGCGTCCTCCACCTGGCCCGGCAGGGCGGCCGCCGGGGTGCCGGGCCGCGCGCTGTACGCAAAGCTGTACGCCTGGGCGAAACCGACCTCGTTGACCAGGCGCAGGGTGGCGGCGAAGTCCGCATCGGTTTCGCCGGGGAAGCCGACGATGAAGTCCGACGACAGCGCCAGGTCCGGCCGCGCGGCGCGCAGGGCGTCCACCGTGCGGCGAT
>JAGQRL010000261.1 GCA_020425485.1 Rhodospirillaceae bacterium | reverse complement strand
GCCTTCTTTTTCGGTGGGGGGCGGGCGGTGCGGTTGCCGGACAGAAAAAGAGCGCCGGCGGGCGGCCGGCGCTCTCTTGCGGTTCCGGGGCTCGCCCGGTGCGGCTACCAGCCCAGCCAGTCGGGCCGTAGCGGGATGTTGGTGGAGAAGATCTCGTCCATCGCCCATTGGCCGAAGCTGTAGTTGCTCTGGTAGAGCACCACTTCGGTGGAACCGCGGTGGTCCTCCGCCGTCCAGGTGGAGGGCAGGCACACGCCCTCCAGGCCTTCCGGCACATGGTCCTGCATCTGCTCGAACGCCGCGCGGATGTTGGGGCCGGTCACCCCGCCCTCCATGTCCGCGGCGGCCACCATGGCATCGCGCATGAAGAAGGCGGTGCAGACGCCGCGCATGTAGTGCACCGGCCGGTAAAGCTCGCCGTCCGGGTCGGACATGGCGGACACCTCGCGCACCAGCGCCATGCCCGGCACGGTGTCGTTCCAGGTGCCGGCGCTGACCTCCCACACCATGCCGTTGCCGGCTTCCCCGGCGTCCTCGATCGCCAGCTCGTCCCAGCCGTAGATATTGGTCATGAAGCGCGCGTTGACGCCGACCCGCGCGCAGTCGCGCACCAGGGCGACGTTGGAATCCGACGTGTTGCCGAGGAACACGTAGTCGGCACCGGACTGGCGCAGCGCTTCGCAATGCGCCCGGAAGTCGCCGGGGGCGAGCGCGTAGCGGATCGGGTCCAGCACCTCGAAGCCGAGGTCGCGGGCGAAGTCCGCACAGGCTTCCCGCGGCGAGTTCGGATAGGGGTGGTTGTCGCCCATATGCACGAAGCGCGGCGGCGTCAGATCCTGCAGGAAGGTGGAGGTGTTGGCACCGCGGGTGCGCCGCCAGTCCTGCGCTGCCCACTGCACCAGCCCGCGGCAGGCATCGGAGTAGGAGGGGCCGTAGAAGAAATTGTAGGGGGCCGGCACCTCGGTGTGGGGCGACCGCCCGGTGGGGTCGGTGAGGTGGCCGGACGACGAGCCGGAGATGAACACCACCTCGTCTTCGGTGATGAAGGGAACCAGCGCCTCGGTGTCGGCCGTGCCCCAGCCCAGTACCACCACTGGGTGAATCCGTTCCCGCCAATCGGCATAGGTGGCCACCGCCTGCAGGGCATCGTAGCCGTAGTCCACGGACTCATAGGCCAACCGGTCGCCGTTGATCCCGCCATGCTCGTTTATGTACGCCATCGCGTCGACCAGGCCCTGGCCATAGATCTCCGCCACGCGGGAGGTTTCCCCCGATGTGGTGGCAAGATGGCCGACGGGGATATCTTCGGCCTGGGCGGTGCCGAAACCTGCTGCCAACACGAACGCGGCCGTTGTCAACTTGCCAAAGCACCTTGGTTTCATTGTTTCCTCGATCTTTTCTTAGGATCCCCTGCCAGCCACCATTCGGGCGGGAACCGCCCGTTGACCGCGAGACTGGCATGTCGAGCATGCGATCCCCACGGGCGATGCACCTGGTCTGCCGTGCCCGCCCGCCGGGCCGTCGATGAACCCCCATGGTAGGTCTGCAATTTTTCCTGGCAATTGATCAAAGTCAAAGACCACAAGTCAGCATCGATTTTAGATCGGAAAAAGTTGGTGGTTGGTCCTTCCTTGCCCTAGCCATTCTCACCCATGGCCAAGTAAGAACCGGCTACCGCAAAGAATCTGCCCATAAAACGGGCAACTGACAAGGCGTGCCTGGATCTCGAATACCTGACGGCAAGAATGGATATTGAGGCGAGCGGGAGCGGCGGCGGCTATCGGCCTATGCCCTGCAGCGGATGGACGCGCGATGCTTCGATATCGCAGCCGCCGGTACCCAAGAATACTCTGGAGGAAACCCCATGAATGCCCCGAGCGGTAATCTCGCATCATCCGGCGATACCCAGGCCCTTCGGGTCGTCGAGGCTCCGCCGGTGGTGCTGGCGGATGCGTCGGCCAATCCGGCCCCCCTGGGCCTGTGCTGCTTCGGGCTGACGACGGTTCTGCTGAACCTGCACAACGCCGGGCTGTTCGGGCTGGATGCCATGATCCTCAGCATGGGCATCTTCTACGGCGGCATCGCCCAGGTGTTCGCGGGCGTGATGGAATGGAAGAAGGCCAACACCTTCGCCACCACGGCCTTCATCTCCTACGGCTTCTTCTGGCTCACCCTGGCGGGCATCATCGCCTTTCCCCGGCTGGGCGTGGCCGATGCGCCGACGGCGGCGGCCATGTCCTCCTATCTGGGGATCTGGGGCCTCTTCTCCATCGTCATGTTCATCGGCACCTTCAAGCTGAACCGGGCGCTGCAAGTGGTGTTCTTCCTGCTGGTGGTGCTGTTCGGCCTGCTTGTGCTGGGCGACGTCACGGGGGACCGCACCTGGACCCGCTGGGCGGGGTACGAGGGCGTCGTCTGCGGCCTGTCGGCGATCTATACCGGGCTGGCGCAGGTGCTGAACGAACTGTACGGCCGCACCGTCTGCCCGCTCGGACCCATGAAGAAATAGGCCACCGGCGGGGCGGCCCGGGATCCGGTGCGAGACCCGGCGCGGGGGCAACCCGGCGCCGGGTCCTGCCGCGTCCGCTCAATGGGGGAACGGTTCCGCCAGCCTGGCTTCGCGGAACTTCCCCGGCGCCATGCCGGCCCGGCGGCTGAAGGCGCGGGAGAAATAGGCGGGGTCCTGGAAGCCCAGCTCGTAGGCGATCTGCGACACCGTGGCCGAGGTGTAGATCAGGTGGCGCTGGGCTTCCAGGATCACCCGGTCCTGGATCAGATCGCTGGCGCGCCGGCCCCCCAGCGCCTGGCACAGCCGGTTGAGCCGCGGCTGGCTGAGCGCCAGGGCATCGGCATAGGCGGCCACCGGCCAGTGGTCCCGGTAGTGGTCTTCCAGAAGATGGCGGAAGCGCTGGTAGAGGTCGCGCCGCCGGTCGAATCGGTCGGGCTGGGCCGCCTGGTCGAGCTGGCGGCGCACGGCCATCAGCACCACCCGGATCAACCATTCGAACATCGCCGCGCGGCCGAACCGCGGCCAGTGGAACTCCGCGTGGAGCTGTTCCAGCGTGGCCGACATCAGGGCCGCGCCCTCCGGGTTGCCGGCGAAGCTGAGCGTGCGGGCCTCGGCGAACAGCGGCTCGAACAGCTTGCGGCTGCGCCGGTAGCGCGCGTCGATCAGCATCAGGTCGGACACCGTCAGCACCCAGCCCACGGTGTCCGGCGCGAAGGTGAAGCCGTGCACCACGCCGCCGGGAATGCACACCGCGCACGGCGTTTCCAGCGGGCGCGAGCGGTTGTCGAGCCACACCGTCGATGCCCCCTCGATCACATAAACGATCTGGAACATGCGCCGGTGGGTGTGCGGCGTGATCCGCCAGTCATAGAGCCGCGAGCGGGTGCGGATGTCCTCGATGTGCACGAACTCCGGGTCGTCGTCCTGGGCGTGCTCGCCGTAGAGCGCGTAGTGGGAAATGGTGGCGGCGGGTGCCCTTGGGGTGGCGCTGTCGGTCACGTCCTCTTCTCCCGAACCGGCCCTGAATGAACGAAAAGTACAATCGATGGGCGGTTTCGTCCATTCAGCGCCGGTTCTCCCGTCGGTAAAGTACAGACGATAAGGCCAATAAAGGCCGTCACGCCGCGGGAGGGCGCCCAGATGTTCCGATTCGATCCCTATTCGCCGGCCTTCGATGCCGACCCGTTCCCCGCCTACAAGACGCTCAGGGACGAGTATCCGTGCTTCTGGTCGGAAGCGGCGGGCATGTGGGTCTATTCCCGCTATGCCGACATCCTGACGGCGCTGAACGACTGGGAGACCTATTCCTCGGCCAAGGGCAACCTGGTGGACGAGCTGCCGGGCCGGGCCGGCGCCACCCTGGGCACCACCGATCCGCCGCGCCACGACCGGCTGCGGGCACTGATCCAGAAGGCGCTCACCATGAAGGCGCTGGACCACCTGGTGGAGCCGGTGCGCGCCGTGGCCCGCGGCCATCTGGATGCGCTGGCCGGCGCGAAGAGCTTCGACTTCGTGCGCCAGTTCTCCTCCAAGATCACCGTCGACCTGCTGTTCCACCTGTTCAACCTGCCGGGCGAGGACCGCCAGGAGGTGCGCGACAAGGCGGTGCTGATGGTGCAGACCGACCCGGAAACGCGCCAGAAGGGCCCCCAGCACATCGCCGCCTATGAGTGGATGACCAGCTACGCCGCCGGCCTGATCGCCAAGCGCAAGGCCGATCCCGGCGACGACCTGCTGTCCAACTTCATCATCGCGGAGATCGACGGCGAGAAGCTGGCCGACCGCGAGGTGCAGATGACGGTGACCACGCTGCTGATGGCCGGCATCGAAAGCCTGTCGGGCTTCATGAGCGTGTTCGGGCTGAACCTGGCCGACCACCCGGACGCGCGGCGCGCGCTCGCGGCCGATCCCGCCCGCATCCCCGACGCCATCGAGGAATCGCTGCGCTACAACACGTCGGCCCAGCGCTTCCGCCGCTGCCTCACCCGCGATGTGGAAGCGCACGGCCAGACGATGAAGGCGGGCGACTTCGTGATGCTCGCCTATGGGTCGGGCAACCGCGACGAGCGCCAGTTCCCCAACCCCGATGTCTACGACATCGCGCGCAAGCCGCGCGGGCATCTGGGCTTCGGCGGCGGCGTGCACGCCTGCCTCGGCACCTCCCTGGCGCGGCTGGCGTGCAAGATCTCGTTTGAGGAACTGCTGGCCCGCTACCCGGATTTTGCGCGGGTGGAAGCCGAGCTTCCCTGGGTGCCGTCCTCCAATTTCCGCAGCCCCATGCGCCTTGAGTTGGCCGTCGCCTGACACCAACCCTTGACCCGATCCGGCGGGGGTGCGAGAGGCCGGGGCCATGTGCTGCCAGAGACCACCGGAAGGACGCCCGATGCCCAAAGTCACCTATATCGAGTTCGATGGCACCGAACGCCCTGTGGAGCTGCCGGCCGGCTGGTCGCTGATGCAAGGGGCCACGCTGAACGGTGTCGACGGCATCGAAGGCGAGTGCGGCGGCTCCTGCGGCTGCGCCACCTGCCACGTCTATGTGGACGAGGCGTTCCTCGA
Source organism: Rhodospirillaceae bacterium (assembly GCA_020425485.1). Classification (GTDB taxonomy): domain Bacteria; phylum Pseudomonadota; class Alphaproteobacteria; order DSM-16000; family Inquilinaceae; genus JACKIH01. The sequence goes on along the minus strand of JAGQRL010000261.1, from coordinate 3,600 downwards.
CAAGCTGGACCCGCCCAGCGAGACGGAGGAGGAGATGCTGGACTGCACCTCCTCGCCGCGTGAGGCGAACAGCCGGCTGTCCTGCCAGATCAAGGCCGATCCCAGGATCGACGGCATCATCGTGCGCCTGCCGGAGACGCAGAGCTGATGGGGGATGGCGCAGGCGTCGTCATCGTCGGCGGTGGCCAGGCCGGCTACCAGACGGCGGAGAGCCTGCGCCAGCTTGGGTTTCCCGGGGCGATCACCGTGATCGCGGCGGAGGACTTTCCCCCCTACCAGCGCCCGCCGCTCTCCAAGGCCTATCTGCTGGGCGAGGTGGACCGGCACCGCCTGAAGTTCCGCACCGAGGAGTACTACGCCGAGCACGGCATCGATCTGCGCCTCGGCGCCGAAGCCACGGCCATCGACCGGGCGGGCAAGCGCCTGCTGCTGGCCGACGGAACGTCGCTCGCCTACAGCCACCTGGTGCTGGCCACGGGGGCGCGGGTGCGCCTGTTGCCGATACCGGGGGCGGAGCTTGCGGGCGTGCACTACCTGCGCAGCCTCGCCGATGTGGAAGCGATCGAGCGGCGGCTTGGCGAGGTGGCGGCCGTGGCGGTGATCGGCGCCGGCTTCATCGGCCTGGAATTCGCCGCGGTGGCGCGCAAGCTGGGCAAGCCCGTAACGGTGCTGGAAGCCGCCCCGCGGGTGATGGCCCGGGTGGTGGCCCCGGAACTCTCCGCCTTTTTCGATGAGACCCACCGCGCCCACGGCGTGGACATCCATTGCGACACCGCGGTGGTGGAAATCGCCGGCCGCGACGGCCAGGCGGCCGAGGTGGTGTGCGCCGATGGCCACCGGGTGGCGGCCGGGCTGGTGGTGGTGGGCATCGGCGTGATCCCGGAAACCGGGCTGGCGGATGCCTGCGGGCTCACCTGCGATGACGGCATCGTGGTGGATGGCCACGGCAGCACCGACGATCCGGCCATCTTCGCCGCCGGCGACTGCACGTCCTACCACCACCCCTTTGCCGGGCGGCGCATCCGCCTGGAATCGGTGCAGAACGCCGCCGACCAGGGGCGCACGGTGGCGGCAGCCATCGCCGGGCAGGCGCGGGTTTACGACACCGTGCCGTGGTTCTGGTCGGACCAGTACGACGTGAAGCTGCAGATGGTCGGCCTGTCCGCCGGCTGCGAGAAGGTGGTGGTGCGCGGCGACCGGGCGGGCGGCAAGTTCTCGCTCTTCCACTATCGCGAGGGCGTGCTGCGCGCGGTCGACAGCGTCAACCGGCCGGCCGACCACATCCTGGCGCGCAAGCTGCTGGCCGCCGGCATCTCGCCGACGCCGGAGCAGGCGGCCGATGCGGACTTCAAGCTGAAGGACTTGCTGGGCGCCGCTTCGGCCTAGGCTCCGCGCCTAGGTCTTCTCCAGCGATGGGGCCGGCTGGCCCTGTGGCGGCGGCTGCGAATTCCCCTGCGGCCGGGCCGCGGCGGCCGGCGCGCTGCGGAAGTGCAGCAGGTTCACCACCATCACCACCAGCAGCAGCGTGCCCCAGATGAACTCCTTCGCGAAGTTCGACACCTGCATCATGTTGAAGCCGCTGGAGAGGAACTGCATGGACAGCACCGCCAGCACGATGCCGCCGACGCGGCCGACGCCGCCATAGGGGTTGGTGCCGCCGAGCACCGCCACCAGCACCGACAGCAGCAGATAGGCTTCGCCGTAGTCGGCCTTGGCGGAATTGGCGCGGCTGGCGATGATCAGCCCGGCCACCGCCGCCAGGGTGCCGCAGATGGTGTAGATGCGGAGGTTGATGCCGGCGTTGGAGATGCCGGCAAAGCGCGAGGCCAGCGGGTTGGTGCCCATCATGTACACCTTCAGCCCGAAGGCCGTGCGCGACAGGATCAGCGCCACCAGTGCCGCCAGCCCGGCGAAGATCCACATGGGGATGGGCACGTAGAGCAGGGTGCCGTTGCCGATCACCGAATATTCCGCGGGAAAGCCCATCATCGCCGCACCGCCGGTCAGCACCGTGGCGATGCCGGTGAAGATCAGCCCGGTGCCCAGCGTTGCCAGGATCGGCGGGATGTTGAGGTAGGACACGCACAGCCCGTTCAGCAGGCCGCACAGGCCGCCGCACAGCAGCGCCACGGCGATGCCCAGCGCGATCACGCCGATGGTGCCGGCCTCGCCCGCCACCTCCGGCGCCAGGTGGCGCATCACCAGCACCGCCAGGATCGACGACAGGTTGGCCACGCCGACGATGGACAGGTCGATCCCGCCCGTCAGCATCGCCACCATGATGGCCAGCGACAGCAGGGCGAATTCCGGGATCTGGAAGGCCATCGAGCTGAAATTGCCCATGGTGAAGAAGGGATCGGGGCGCAGCAGGCTCATCACCACGAAGATCAGCACGGTGATGACGGCCAGCCGGGTGAGCGGCGAGGCATCGCCCACCAAGCCGAGCAGGCGCTGGGCGGCCGGCGTGCCGGATGCGGGGGCCTGTCGGGCGGTGTCGTCCATGTCCGCTCCCTTGCTCGGGGCGCCGGGCGCTGGGCCCGGTCAGCCCATGCGGTTGGCCCGAAGGCGCGCCTGGAAGGCCGGCAGCCCGGTGCCCAGCAGGATGAGGAAGCCGATCATCACCTTCTGCCAGGTGGTGGGGATGCCGAGCGTGACCAGCGTGTTGTTGACCAGCACGATGAGGGTGACGCCGAGCAGCGTGCCGGTGATGGTGCCGTAGCCGCCGGTGAGCCGCGCCCCGCCCAGCACCACGGCGGCGATCACCTCCAGCTCCAGGCCGACGATGTCCGACGGGTTGGCGACGCGCGCCAGTGAGGCGTGGATCAGCCCGGCGACGCCGGCCAGCACGCCGACATAGCCGTAGACGAACACCTGGGTGGCCCGCACGTTGAAGCCGATGCGGGCCGCCGCCTCGCGCGAGCCGCCGACGGCGAAGATCGAGCGGCCCAGCATGGTGCGGTAGAGGATGAACCAGGTGATCACCACCGCGGCCACCAGGAACAGCACGGCGGTGGGCAGGGAATAGAAGTAGCCGGCATCGTCGGTGCCGCGCACCAGCATGGAGCGCGAGAAGTCGCGCATCGCCGGCGGCACGTTGCTGATCAGGTCGCTGCCGACGAAGGCGAGCAGGAAGCCGCGGAAAGCCGACAGCGTGCCCAGCGTGACGATCAGGGTGGGCAGCCCGAAGCCGGCGATGAACAGGGCGTTGATCATGCCCAGGCTGAGCCCGATGCCGGCGGAAATCAGGAAGGCCAGAAGCAGGCTGTCGCCGATCCCCAGGTCCACCAGCAGCATGGTCGCCGAATACATGGAAAACGCGGCGATGGCGGTGAACGACACGTCGATGCCGCCGGAAATCAGCACCAGCATCACGCCGATGGCCAGAAGGCCGATCAGGATGCCGTTGCGCAGCATGTCGAACAGGGTGGCCAGCGACAGGAAGCTGGGGTTGATCAGGGCGGTGACCACGCACAGCGCCACGATCACAAGGGCGACGATGACTTCGTTGCGGGTGGCCCAGCTCGGCATCGGTTCAGGTTCCTAACTGGCGAGCCGCAGGGCCAGGTCGTCGGCCGAAACCTCGCCCGACACCTCGTCGGT
>JAGQRL010000260.1 GCA_020425485.1 Rhodospirillaceae bacterium | reverse complement strand
GAGCCGCGCACGGGCAGGATGACGCCCAGAAGGCCGTTGCCGAGATTGAGGATCAGGGCACTCAGAAAGACGGCGACGAGCGAAGTCAGATACGCCATGCGGGGCCGTTTCGGCACTATCGGTGGATCGGATCCCCCCGGTTTACGTCGCGGCGGCGACGAGCGCCAGATAGCCCGCATACCCGGTGAGCAGCCCTGCTCCTTCCATGCGGCTGACCCGCCAGCCGGTGCGCACCACCACCACCAGGGCCACCGTCGCGGCCAGCATCACCCAGGCATCCATGGCGAGGATCTGCGGCGGCACCGGCACCGGCACCACCGCCCCGGTCGCTCCCAGAATGCCGAGGATGTTGAAGACGTTGCTGCCCAGGATATTGCCCAGCGCCACATCGGACTGGCGGCGGACGGCAGCGACGATGGACGTTACCAGCTCCGGCAGCGAGGTGCCGATCGCCACCACCGTCAAGCCGATGACGGTTTCCGAAACTCCGACCAGCCGGGCCAGCTCCACCGCGGCGTCGACCAGCAGGCCGGACCCGAAAACCAGCGCCACCAGCCCCGCCGCCAGCAGCCCCAGCGCCACGGCCAGCCGGCCGGGCGGTTGCGGCAGCAGCTCCGCCTCGCCTTCCAGCACCGCGGCAGCCGGGCTGTGGGCGCCGGCTTCGGCGCGGTAGGTGAAGTAGACGTAGGCGGCCAAGCCCACCAGCATGGCGCCGCCGGCCAGCCGGCCCACCTCCCCCAGCAGCATCAAGGCGATGCCGATGACCGTGACGGCCAGCACCACGGCACCGTCGCGGCGGAATGCCGCCGGCGTCGCGGTGACCGGGCGCAGCAGTGCGGCGATGCCGAGGATCAGCAGGATGTTGCAGATGTTGGAGCCGACCACGTTGCCGACGGAAATGCCCGGGGCACCGGCGAGCGCGGCCTGAAGGCTCGTCATCAGCTCCGGCAGCGAGGTGCCGAAGCCCACCAGGGTGAGGCCGATCAGCAGCGGCGAGACATTGAGCCGGTGGGCGATCGCCACGGCACCGCGGACCACCAGGTCCCCGCCCAGAAGCATGAGAAGGAACCCGAGCACACCCAGTGCCAGCGTCATGGCGGAGCGGACTTTCCAGAGGGGACGGCGGCACGCTGCTGCCGTGGTCGCCGGCATATGGGGTGGCGGCCGTCCGCCCACCCATGCGCCCCGCGCCGACCCCGCTGCGCCAAACGCATGGCTTCGGCACCCCTGGGCTGTCGGCAAAGAAAAGGGGGGAGGCAGCCGTGCCGCCTCCCCCGCTCAGGGCGTCCCCAGATTTGCTCCCGGATATGGCGTCCGGGTGTCGTCCCCAATGCCGCCCCAGGTGTGTCCCTGGGTGCGAGGTCTGGGGGCCGGTCCCGCGACCGGCCCCCGATCCCTGCTTAGAACTGCGCGCTTTCGGTGCTTTCCGCCAAAGCGGTGGTGGAGGACTTGCCGGCGGCAGCGGCCTCGGCGACCGCATCGAAGTAGCCCACGCCCACTTCGCGCTGGTGCTTGGTGGCGGTGTAGCCGTCCTTCTCCGCCGCGAACTCGGCCTGCTGCAGCTCGGAGTAGGCCGCCATCTGCCGTTCCTTGTAGCCCTTGGCGAGCTGGAAGGTGGCGAAGTTCAGGCTGTGGAAGCCGGCCAGCGTGATGAACTGGTACTTGAAGCCCATGGCCCCCAGCTCGCGCTGGAACTTGGCGATGGTGGCGTCGTCCAGCTTGGCCTTCCAGTTGAAGCTCGGCGAGCAGTTGTAGGCGCACATCTGATCGGGGAATTCCTTGCGCACGCCTTCGATGAAGGTGCGGGCGGCTTCCAGATCCGGCGTGGAGGTTTCCATCCACAGCAGGTCGGCATAGGGCGCGAAGGCCTTGCCGCGCTCGATGCAGTATTCCAGCCGGTTTTCCGGCTTGATCAGATGGAAGCCTTCCTCGGTGCGCGAGGTGCGGTCGATGAAGGGATGGTCGCGCTCGTCCACATCGCTGGTGATCAGCTTGGCGCTTTCGGCATCGGTGCGGGCGACCAGCACGGTCGGCACGTCCATCACGTCGGCCGCCAGGCGTGCTGCGTTCAGCGTGCGGATGAAGGTGCGCATCGGCACCAGCACCTTGCCGCCCAGGTGGCCGCACTTCTTTTCAGAGGCGAGCTGGTCTTCGAAGTGGACGCCCGCAGCGCCGGCTTCGATCATCCCCTTCATCAGCTCGAACGCGTTCAAGGCACCGCCGAAGCCGGCTTCGGCATCGGCCACGATGGGGGCCAGCCAGTAGGTCTTCGCACCGCCCTCGGCATGTTCGATCTGGTCGGCACGCAGCAGCGCCTGGTTGATCTTCTTCACCACCGCCGGCACCGAGTTGGCGGGGTACAGGCTCTGGTCGGGATACATCTCACCGGCCAGGTTGGCGTCGGCGGCGACCTGCCAGCCCGACAGATAGATGGACTCCAGCCCGGCGCGGACCATCTGCATGGCCTGGTTGCCGGTGGTGGCGCCGAGCGCGTTCACGTAGTCGCGCTTGTGCAGAAGTTCCCACAGCCGCTGGGCGCCGAGCTTGGCGATGGTGTGCTCGATGCGGAAGCTGCCGCGCAGCTTTGCGACGTCGGCTTCGGAATAGTCGCGGCGAACGCCGGCGAAACGCTTCGTCTTGTAATCTTCGTCAATGACGGGGGTGCCGATGTCGAGCGGTGCCATGGGGATCTCCTAAGGTGCCACGTTCGTGGTCACTGTGGTTGCCTGGGTGGCGGTCTAACTGGGACGGCGCGCCCCGGCGAGCGTCATCGGGCGGGGGCGCCAGGGTCTCAGTCCGGTTTGCGTCTGTGCGGAGCATGTTTACATCTGTGGCATTTGTCAACATGGAAATCCCGGTTTTTCGCAGGCGCAGCATCAGATCGGCGTTAGAGGGGAATGATTTAGATGAATATTTGCCGAACTATATAATATTGTTGCGGAACTTGACATGGCGCTCCGCAATCTGTAACGTCTGAAAAGTTTACCGCGGGAGCACGACAATGGCCAGCAAGGCCCTGATGGGCGCCAAGATCCGGCGGCTGCGCCGGGCCAGCGGGCTGACCCAGGCGCGCATGGCCGAGCGTCTGAACATCTCGCCCAGCTACCTGAACCTGATCGAAAACAACCAGCGCGCCATCACCGTGGACCTGCTGCTGCGCATCGGCCAAGCCTTCGAAGTGGACCTCCAGTCCTTCGCCGAGGACGATACCACGCGGATGATCGGCGCGCTGTGCGACGCCTTCGCCGATCCCACGCTGACCGACCATACGGTGGAGCGCCAGGACCTCATCGACCTGGTGGAAGCCAGCCCGGCCGCCGGGCAGGCGGTGCTCGCCCTTTACAGTGCTTACAAAGAGCTGCGCAACGAGAACCGGGTGCTCACCGACCAGCGGGTGTCCGACGCCAGCGACGGCGTCTCCACCCCGGCGGTGGACCAGGTGCGCGACTACCTGCAAGCCACCGGCAACTACGTGCCGGAGCTGGAAACGGCGGCCGAGGCGGACTGGGCGGCCGGCGACTTCGACCAGACCGATCTTTACAACGGGTTGGTGGCCTTCCTCGACCGCGAGCAGGGCCTGCGCGTGCGCATCGTGCCGGTGGACGTGATGGGCGATTTCCGCCGCCGCTACGATCGCCACGGCCGGCGCATCCTGCTGTCGGAAATGCTGGACGGCTCCAGCCGCTGCTTCCACCTGGCGGTGCAGACCGCGCTGATCCGCCACCGCGGCCTGCTGGACGAGCTGGTGGCGCGCGCCGGGCTGGAGGGCGACCAGGCCAGCGCCCTGCTGCGCCTGGGCTTTGCCAACTATTTCGGCGGCGCCATGCTGATGCCGTACGACCGGCTGTACCGGGCGGCGGAAGCGGTGCGCTACGACCTGGAAATCCTGCGTCGGCGCTTCCGCGTCGGCCTGGAAGCGCTGGGCCACCGGCTCACCACCCTGCAACGGCCGGGCGCCAGCGGCATTCCCTTCTTCCTGCTGCGCCTCGATGGCGCAGGCAACATTTCCAAGCGCTTCAGCGCCGGCAGCGATCACTTCGCGCGGCTCGGCGGCTCCTGCCCGCGCTGGATCGCCCATGAGGCGCTGTGGCAGCCGGGGCGCATCCTGACGCAAGTGGTGGAGCTGCCCGACGGCCAGCGCTACTTCACGCTCGCCACCGCCATCGGCCGGCCGGGGGCGGGCTTCCGCCGCTCCGGCCCGCGCCAGATCCTGGCGCTGGGCTGCGACATCGCCCATGCCGCCCAGCTCGTCTATGCCGACGGCATCGCCGTGCATTCCGATGAGGTGGCGGAGCCGATCGGCCCGTCGTGCCGGCTGTGCGAGCGGTCGGACTGCGTGATGCGCGCCTATGCGCCGTCCGGCGTGGATCTCGACATCAACGAAAGCCTGCGCCCCGGCGTGCCCTACGCCCTGGCGGCGAGTTGACGCTGTAAAGATCTAGGCCGCGTCAATCCGCTCCCGGATGTCGTAGTGGGCGGAGCGGGCGTCGAAGCGTTTCAGCACCTGGCGGGCGGCGGCCGGCACATAGGCCGTTTCGTAGTCGGCTCCGGCGAACGCTTCCACCGCCTCCAGGCTGTCGAACCACATCACCGTGACGAACTCCACCTCGTCCTCCCCGCCCCCTTCGGCCGGGCGGTCGCGGCGGAACAGTTCGATATGGCGGAAGCCGGCAACGTTCTTCGCCAGGATGCCGGGGAAGATCTCCGTCTTCAGCAGGGTCTCGTAGCGGTCGGCGTTGTCCGGCGTCGTCCAGCCGTGCCACACGCGCGCAATCATGGCCGTCCCCCCCCTAATGGATTGATGGCCCTGGATTAGCATGGCAGGGCGGGGCAGGTGCTTGCCATTTCCACCCGCTGGGCGCTCTATCCTGGCAGACCATGCCAATGGATAGGGGAGATCGGGCAGATCATGCCAACGGACGATCTGGACGCCACGGACCTGCGGATCCTGGCGGCACTGCAGGAGGACGGGCGGCTCACCAATGTGGAACTGGCCGAACGGATCCACCTGTCCGCCTCCCCCTGCCTCAGGCGTACCCGCCGGCTGGAAGCGGACGGCGTGATCCGCGGCTACCGGGCGGAGCTGGAGCGGGCCAAGGTGGGCCTGGGGCTGACGGTGTTCGTGGACATCCGTGTGGCCCACCATTCCCGCCAGAACGCTGCGGAGCTGGGCGAGGCGCTGGCCGCCATCCCCGGCGTGGTGGCCTGCCACATGGTGTCCGGCGTCGCCGATTTCCTGGCGGAGATCGTGGTGCCCGACCTGGCGGCCTATGAGCAGCTTCTCACCGAGCGGCTGCTCACCCTGCCGATGATCGCCGATGTGCGCTCCAACGTCGCCCTGCGCACGGTGAAGGCCCACGGCCCGCTGCCGCTGCCGACGCCGCTGCCGGGGTAGGGTCTACCCCGCGAAATAGTCCGTCTGCGCCAAGTCCTCCAGCAGTGTGGGTCCGGTGGGCTGCCAGCCGAAGCGCTGGCGCGTGGCGGCACTGGAGGTCGGGTTGTCCACGCAGACGAACTTGCCCAGCCAGCCGAACTGCGCCGCCGCATCCGCCACGGGCACGCTGGCCACCGGCACGCCGAGGCCGCTGGCGATGGCGCCGGCAATGTCCTTGAACGCCAGCCCCTCCTCCGCCACCGCGTGCAGCACCGTGCCGGCGGGGGCGCGTTCCGCCGCCAGCCGGAACAGGCGCGCGGCATCCTTGCGGTTGACCGCCGGCCAGCGGTTGGCGCCGTCCCCCAGATAGGCGGACATGCCCTTTTGCCGGGCGATGGCGATCAGGGCCGGCACGAAGCCGTGGTCCCCCGCGTCGTGCACCGTGGGCGGCAAGCGCATCACCGCGCTGCGCACGCCACGCTGGGCCAGCTCCAGCACGATGGTTTCCGCCGCCACCCGGGCCGCACCGGCAGAGGCGGGGTCGCCCGCCATCTCCTCCGTCGCCCGCACGCCGCTCCTCACCGCCGCAGTGCCCGAGGTGATGACCAGCGGCTTGCCGCTGCCCGCCAACGCGTCGCCCAGTGCCGTCACAGCACGCTGTTCGATCTCGCCCGCTTCCATGTAGCGGGAAAAGTCGTGCACGAAGGCGGTGTGGATCACACCATCGGCCGCCGCGGCACCGCTGCGCAGGCTGTCCAGGTCCTCCAGGTCGCCGCGCTGCACGTCTACCCCCGCAGCCGTCAGCGCCTCTGCCCCGGCATCGCTGCGGGCCAGCCCCAGCACCTTGTGGCCGTTGGCCAGCAGCTCGCGAGTGATCTCAGAGCCGATGAAGCCGGTGGCGCCGGTTAGAAAAATCCGCATGGTCGTTGTCCTCGATTGGTCTCGGGTCCTAAGTGGAGGTGCCGCGGCCACCGGAAAATGCGTGGCGGTATACCGGTATGACGACCACCAGGATGGGGACAGGCGTGCCGAACGACACCCCGCTGGGGGCTTTCCTGCGCGACCGCCGGGCGCGGCTGGACCCGGCAGCCTGCGGCTTTGCCGCCGGGCGGCGGCGCACACCCGGCCTGCGGCGCGAGGAGGTGGCGCAGCGCGCCAACATTTCCACCACCTGGTACACCTGGCTGGAACAGGGCCGCGGCGGCCAACCCTCCGCCGACAGTCTGGATCGCATCGCCCGCGCCCTGGCGTTGACGCCGGTGGAACGCGAACACCTGTACCTGCTGGCCCAACAGCGGCCGCCCGCCGTGGCGCACCCGGCACCGGCGGACATTCCGCCCCAGCACCTGCGCCTGCTCGACGCGCTGGACGGCATTCCCGCCTACATCAAGACTTCGCTGTGGGATGTGGTGGCGTGGAACCGCGCTGCGCGGGCGGTGCTGGCGGACTATGGCGCGCTGCCGCCCGACGGGCGCAACATCCTGCGCATCATCTTCTGCAACCCGGCCAGCCGCACCAAGATGCCGGACTGGGAGGGGACAGCCCGCTTCGCCGTGGCCACCTTCCGGGCGGAAGCGGCACGCAGCGGGGCGGAAATCGCCGGGCTGGTCGCCGAGCTGAGCGGAGAGAGCGCCGATTTCGCGCGGATCTGGCACGACAACGACGTGCAGTCCCACGGCGCCGGCAACAAGCTGGTCAACCACCCGGCGGTCGGCACCATCGGGTTCGAATACGCGTCCTTCACCGTGGACGGGCAGGCCGACCTGGCGCTGGTGGTCTACAACCCGCTGACCGAGGACGACCGGGCCAAGGTGCGCACGCTGGAGGCGGGCCTGGACGCGGCCAGCACCTGACCGGCGCCGGCCCGCTGCAAGACCGCCAGAGCGCTTGCGCGCTCTATTGAATCGGTTCCAGCCCACTCCCCCACCCGGCCACCCAGTATTTTACAATGGGTTGGGCGGCCGGGTGGGGGCGTGGGCTGGTGCAGACTTGACAGAGATCCCCCTCAGAACTCGCCCGAAAAATTCAGGTACTTGGTCTCCAGATACTCCTCCAGGCCCTGGTGGCTGCCGTAGCGGCCGATGCCGCTTTCCTTCACCCCGCCGAAGGGGATGGCGGAGCTGGAAATCAGCCCGGTGTTGATGCCCACCATGCCGCTTTCCAGCGCATCGGCCACGCGCCAGGTGCGGTCGACGTCGCGGCTGTAGAAATAGGCGGCGAGGCCGAAGGGCGTGTCGTTGGCCAGGCGAATGGCCTCCGCCTCGTCGGCGAAGCGCACCAGCGCCACCACGGGGCCGAAGGTCTCCTCGTGGCAGATGCGCATGTCCGGCGTCACATCGGCCAGCACGGTGGGCTGGTAGAAGGTGCCGCCCAGGGGATGGCGCGCCCCGCCCACCAGCACGCGGGCGCCCTTGGCCAGCGCATCGTCCACATGGGCTTCGATCTTGGCGAGTCCGGCGGCATCGATCACCGGGCCGGTGGTGACGCCGTCCTCGAAGCCGTTGCCCACCACCAGCCCGCCCACCGCCTGGGCCAGCCGGGGCGCGAAGGCATCGTAGATCCCCGCCTGTACCAGGAAGCGGTTGGCGGAAATGCAGGTCTGCCCGGTGTTGCGGAACTTGCAGGCGACAGCACCGGCCAGGGCCGCTTCCAGATCGGCATCGTCGAACACTAAGAAGGGCGCGTTGCCGCCCAGTTCCAGCGTTACCTTCTTCACCGTGCCGGCGGCCTGGGCCATCAGGATCTTGCCCACCTCGGTGGAGCCGGTGAACCCGACCTTGCGGACGATGGGGTTGGTGGTCAGCTCCAGGCCGATTTCCGGGGCATCTTCCGCCGCCCCGGTGACGACGCTGAACAGCCCGTCCGGCAGCCCGGCGCGCTTGGCGATTTCCGCCAGCGCCAGGGCGCTCAGCGGCGTCTGTTCGGCCGGTTTCACCACGATGGGGCAGCCGGCGGCCAGCGCCGGAGCGGCCTTGCGGGTGATCATGGCCGCGGGGAAGTTCCACGGCGTGATCCCCGCCGTCACGCCGATGGGCTGCTTGATGATGACGATGCGCTGGCGCGGGGCGAAGCCCGGCAGCACCTCTCCGCGGGCGCGCTTGGCTTCCTCCGCGTACCATTCGAAAAAGCTGGCGGCATAGGCGATCTCGCCGCGGCTTTCCGTCAGCGCCTTGCCCTGTTCGGCCGTCATGATGCGCGCCAGGTCCTCCTGGGCGGCCATCATCAGCTTGAACATGCGGCGCAGCACGCGGGCGCGCTCGGCCGCCGTCTTCGCCTTCCAGGCCGGGAACGCGGCCGCCGCGGCATCGATGGCCCGGCGGGTTTCCGCCCGCCCCAGGCGCGGCACCCGGGCGATCTCCTGGCCCGTGGCGGGATCGGTCACCGCCACGGTGGCGCCGCCGTCGCCATCGATCCAGGCACCGTTCACGAACGCCTGCGTCTTCAACAGGCCTGCATCTGCAAGCTGCACCATCGCCTCACCCCTGGGTTTGTCGCTGCGTGGCCCTTTGCCGGGCCTTACCCCCAGGCTAGTTCCGCGAGGTCAGGCGTCAAGGCCGGCCGGCTCTCCGCCGGGCAGCGTGAAGAAGGTGGTGTCCATCACCTCCGCCATGATCTGCGGTTCGGAATGGATGAACTCCAGGGCGGAGAAGAAGCGGCTGCGCGCCACCGCCACGATGTAGCGGGGCACCCCGTCGCGGTCGGCCATGGGCAGCCGGCAGATGTCCACGGTGAGCTTGCGGCCCGAGGAGTAGGTGTCGGTCAGGGTGACGATCTGGCCGCAGGGCCGGTCCAGCACGAAGTTCAGATGGGCGCTGACCTCCTCGTGCTTGCGGTAGTTGTGAACGTCGAAAATGTTCTTGCCCGTCGGGTCGAAGCCGATGCGGTCGACGATGCCGGTGCCCACCAGGCGCAAATGGATCAGGTCGGGCCGCTCGCGCTCCATGATCGACATGTCGCCGAGCAGGCGGGGGATCCCCGTGGGGTCGAGCTGGTCGCGCCGCGGCAGGGTGCCCACGGGTGCCAGCGAGCGCCAATGCTCCATCCAGATGCGCCCGAGCGTCGACGCCTGGCCCAGCGCCGCCTCGAAGCTGGCCGTTGGCGCAAGCCCGTCGCTCTCCGATCGCGGCATTCCCAGACTCATCGGTTGCGCTGCCTTCGCATGGACTGCCTCGGCACCACCGCCGCCGGGCCGCTCGGGCAGCATAGTGGCAAAGCCGGCAGCAACACACCACAAGAGCGATTCC
>JAGQRL010000259.1:3123-5156 GCA_020425485.1 Rhodospirillaceae bacterium | reverse complement strand
GTTCGAGTCCGGCCTGGGGCACCAACTCAAAGTCCAACGCGGTCCGGCAAGGACCCTAGGGTCTACCCGGACGCCCGATGGTCTGTCGGTCGTGCGGAGGTCAGGTGCGCCAGCGATAGGCTTTGATGGCCTTCACGAAGGTGGCGACGGCCGGCGAGAAGCGGCGGCCGGGAACCGTGACCAGCGCCACATCGCGGGTGACTTCCGGGTCGATCACGCGGCGCGTCTGCAAGCCGGGCAGCAGCACGGAAAACTCCGGCAGGAAGCAGATGCCCATGCCGGCCATCACCATGGTCTGGATCCAGTCCTCCCGCTCGCTGCGGTAGGCCACGCGCACCTGCACCCCCATGCTGGTGCTGATGTTGCGCAGGTAGTCCCAGTATTCGCAGTTGAGGCGGCGCAGATAGGTTTCGCCGTGGATGTCGCGGTACTCGATGACGTTGGCGGCGGCGAAGCGGTGGCCGGGCGGGAAGGCGATGGTGAAGTGTTCGCGGTAGAGCGGGTGCACGTTGAACTGCTCACCGAAATCCTCGGACTGCGCCATCACCGCCACGTCGATGGCGCCTTCGGTCAGCAGCTCGGCCAGCTTGCTGGGCACGCCTTCCAGCAAGGTCAGCTCGACGCCGGGATTGGCCATGCGGAAATCGTTGAGAAAGCCGATCCCGCGCATCGGGCCGATTGTGCACATCAGGCCGATGTTCAGCGGCGCATCGTCAAGCTTCAGGAAGTTGCGCGCCGTCGACTTGGTGGCTTCGGTGTCCTGCCAGATGCGTTCCAGTTGCGGCTTCACCAGCCGGCCCAGGTCAGTCAGGTGGGTGAGCTGACGTTCACGGCGGAACAGCAGGCCGCCGAACTCATCCTCCAGCTTCTGGATCGCCCGGGTGAGGGCCGGCTGGGTGACGTTGCAGCGTTCTGCGGCACGGGTGAAGTTGAGCGCGTCGGCAACCGCGAGGAAATAGCGAATCTGGTGCATTTCCATGGGGATACCTACTCGCCAGACAATCAAACCCAGCCAACATAAGAATAGGCCAAGAAAGCCATTTCCACAGTCGAAACTTCGGCGCTGATATGCGCGGTCGAGCCTCCGCCGGCGGCTGGGAAACCGGCGGTCCGCCGGGCCTGGGCCGGCGTTGGAGCAGCCCCGGGGGGAGGGACCATGCCATGACGACGTCGACCGAGATGCCGCAGACGGCAGAGCCGCCCGGCGCGCTTCAGGATGGTCCGGCCGAGGCACAGCCCACGGGCCTGGCCGGGCTGCCGCAAGTTGTCGTTATCGGGGCCGGATTTGCCGGCCTTTTTGCTGCCGTGGCGCTGGCCAAGGCGCCGGTGGAGGTGGTCGTCATCGACCGGCGCAACCACCACCTGTTTCAGCCGCTGCTCTACCAGGTGGCCACCGCCGGTCTGTCGCCCGCGGACATCGCCCAGCCGATCCGCAGCATCCTCGCCCGCCAGGCCAATGCCCGCGTCGTTCTGGGCCGGGTGACCGGCATCGACAGGGCGGCGCGCCAGGTGGTGCTGGGCGATGTGCGGGTGCCCTACGACCATCTTGTCGTCGCCACCGGGGCCCGGGATTTCTACTTCGGCCACCAGGAGTGGGAGCCGGTGGCACCGGGGCTGAAGACGCTGGAGGACGCCATCGACATCCGCCGGCGCATTCTGGTGGCGTTCGAGAAGGCCGAAGCGCTGGACGATGCGGAGGAGCGCGAGCGCCTTCTGACATTCGCGGTCATCGGCGGCGGCGCCACCGGGGTGGAGATGGCCGGCGCCATCGCCGAGCTGGCCAAGACGGCGCTGACGCGGGATTTCCGCCGCATCGATTCCAGCAAGGCGCGCATCATCCTGGTGGAAGCCGGGCCGCGGCTGCTGCCGGCCTACCCCGAGCGCCTGTCGGCAAGCGCCCTGCGCTCGCTGGAAAAGCTGGGGGTGGAGGTGCGCCTGGGCGCGCCGGTCACCAAGTGCTCGGCGGACGGCGTCGACCTGCCGTCCGGCCTCATTCCCGCCCGCACCATCGTCTGGGCGGCCGGCGTCCAGGC
>JAGQRL010000259.1:0-3073 GCA_020425485.1 Rhodospirillaceae bacterium | reverse complement strand
GATCTCTCGCTGCCGGGCGAGCCGGAGATCTTCGTGGTGGGGGACACCGCCCTGGTGCGCGATGCAGAGGGCAAGCCGCTGCCCGGCACCGCCCCGGTGGCCAAGCAACAGGGGCGCTATGTCGGCCGTCTGATCGCCAACCGGCTGCGCGGCAAGGCGACGAAGCCGTTCCGCTACCACCACATCGGCAGCCTGGCCACCATCGGCCGCAAATCGGCGGTGGCGGATTTCGGCCGGGTGCGGCTGCAAGGGCGGATCGCCTGGCTGCTGTGGGGCATCATCCACATCTATTTCCTGATCGGCTTCCGCAACCGGCTGGTCATCCTGCTCGACTGGCTGTGGGCCTACATCACCTTCCAGCGCGGCGCCCGGCTGATCACCGGCTCCATCAAGTAGGGGGGCGGCGGCCCGGCCCAGGCCGCCGAACCCTCGCCGTCGATCCCCGGCCGCCGATCATTCCCATCGGGCATCGAAATCATAGGCAAGCAGCAATTCCGTGCATCGCCTCCAGGCCGCAGCATGCAGGGGTCGGTAACGGGTATTCGGCCCGCCGCCGCCACCTCACCCCAAGGGGCCGGCCCACGCGGCGGCCGCCACAACCTGGAGCGACCACGATGATCGCCAGCATGATCCGCGCGTCGATGGGGCCGGATACCGATCGGGCACACCCGGCCCTGCGTGCCTTCAGCCTTGTCTTCCCCTATCTCCTCGCCCTCTTCATCGCCTACGTCTTCCTCCACTACCTGCCCTTCAAGTTCGCGCCGGGCAGTGCCTTGTTCCAGACCATCGAGGACTGGGCGGGCGTGGACTGGGTGGAGCCCTATTTCCGCAACTTCACCGGCGGGGTGGAGCTGCTGGCCAGCATCCTCTTGTTCGTGCCGGGGCTGCAGGTGGCGGGTGCGGCACTGGCGCTCGGCACCATGAGCGGGGCGATCTGCCTGCACCTGTTCACGCCGCTGGGCGTCGACCCCTATAACGACGGCGGCACCCTGTTCAAGGAAGCCTGCACCGTGTGGGTGTTCGCGCTCACCATCCTGGCGATCCGCCGGCGCGAGGTGCTGCCGCTGGTCCGCCGCATCCTGGTCGACCCCCGGTTCACGCGCAGCTAGGGGGGCGCGTCCCCGCCCCCGGCCTGGCCTGACACCGCCCTGCAAAGCGCCGCAGCACCGCCTGCGGCGCTTTTCGTTTTGGCGCGGCGAACCGGCCCCCGGCCCCCGCCAGCACGATGCCTGCGGAGCATGGATTCCGGTCCCCACCGGCATTTCCGCCGACCCCGCCCGCTCGGATACCCATGAAGTCATCGCCGGCCCGCGCGCCGGCCCCGAAGCGGACGAGGGGATGGGACGATGACGCTGCTCATGGAAAGCGTGCCGCCGGCAAACTGGACGATGGCACCGGGTACCCGGCCCGCCGAACGTCAGCGCCTGGAGCAGGACGCCGCCGGGCAGGCACGCTGGAAGTTCTGGGGTCCCTACCTGTCGGAACGCCAATGGGGCACCGTGCGCGAGGACTACAGCGCCGGCGGCGATGCCTGGGACGACTTCAGCCACGACCAAGCCCGCTCCCGCGCCTATCGCTGGGGGGAGGACGGGCTGGCCGGCATCAGCGACGACCAGCAGCGCCTGTGCCTGGCCCTGGCGCTGTGGAACGGCCGCGATCCGATCTTGAAGGAGCGCCTCTACGGCCTCACC
This sequence comes from Rhodospirillaceae bacterium, assembly GCA_020425485.1. GTDB lineage: Bacteria > Pseudomonadota > Alphaproteobacteria > DSM-16000 > Inquilinaceae > JACKIH01. The sequence goes on along the minus strand of JAGQRL010000259.1, from coordinate 1,382 downwards.
AACGGCGAGGGCAACCACGCCGAGGACGTGAAGGAGCTGTACTACTACCTCGACGCCACGCCGACCCACAGCTACCTGAAGTTCCTCTATAAGTACCCGCAGGCGCCGTTCCCCTACGACTGGCTGGTGGAGGAGAACCGCCGCCGCGGCCGCAACGACGCCGAGTTCGAACTGCTGGACACCGGCATCTTCGACGACGACCGCTACTTCGACGTGGTCGTCGAATACGCCAAGGCCGGTCCCGAAGACATCCTGATGCAGATCACCGTGGAAAACCGCGGCCCCGAGGCGGCGGCGATCCACGTGGTCCCGCAGCTCTGGTTCCGCAACACCTGGGCGTGGCGCCAGGGTGCCGGCAAGCCGCGGCTGCGCGCGGTGGACACGGCCACCGTGGGCGTCGACAGCCGGGTGTTCGGTTCCTACCGCCTCTGCTGCGATGGCGCGCCGGAGCTGCTGTTCACCGAGAACGAGACCAACACGCCCCGCCTGTGGGGCGAGGAGCGGCCCGGCTGCTTCAAGGACGGCTTCCACGACTACCTGATCGGCGGCCGCGCCGCTGCCGTCGACGCCACCCGCAGCGGCACCAAGGCCGGCGCCCACTACCGGCTTGAGGTGCCGGCCCGCGGAGCCGCCACCGTGCGGCTGCGCCTGCGCGCCGGCCCCGCCGACCAGCCCTTCGCCGATTTCGAGGCCATCACCGCGCGCCGGCGGGCCGAGGCCGATGCGTTCTATGCCGACATCCAGTCCGCCATCGCCGATGCCGATGCCCGGGCCGTGCAGCGCCAGGCCTTCGCCGGGATGATCTGGTCCAAGCAGTTCTTCCACATCGACATCCCCACCTGGCTGGAAGGCGATGCCACCCAGGTGCCGCCGCCCGCCGGCCGGCAATGGGCGCGCAACAGCGAATGGCGGCACCTCAACAATGCCGACATCATCTCGATGCCCGACAAGTGGGAATACCCGTGGTACGCGGCCTGGGACCTGGCCTTCCACTGCCTGCCGCTGGCCCAGGTGGATGCGGAATTCGCCAAGCAGCAGCTCATCCTGCTGACCCGCGAATGGTACATGCACCCCAACGGCCAGTTGCCCGCCTATGAATGGAACTTCGGCGACGTTAACCCGCCGGTGCATGCCTGGGCGAGCTGGCGGGTGTTCCAGATCGACCGCCAGCAGCGCGGCGATGCCGGTGACCTGGCGTTCCTGGAACGCATCCTCCACAAGCTCAGCCTCAACTTCACCTGGTGGGTGAACCGCAAGGATGCGGAAGGCCGCAACGTCTTCCAGGGCGGCTTCCTGGGGCTCGACAACATCGGCGTGTTCGACCGCTCCGCCCCGCTGCCGACCGGCGGCTTCATCAACCAGGCCGACGGCACCGCCTGGAT
>JAGQRL010000258.1:8401-13390 GCA_020425485.1 Rhodospirillaceae bacterium | reverse complement strand
TCTCCGAGGTGGTGTAGACCTGGGTGTTGACGCCGCGGCGCTGGCCGTCCGGCAGGGTTTCGATGCCGCGCGGCTCACCGAAATAGATGCCGCCCGTCAGCTCGCGCACGATCATCAGGTCGAGGTCTTCGATCACCTCGGTCTTCAGGGTCGAGGCACCGGCCAGGGCGGGGAAGACGATGGCCGGGCGCAGATTGGCGAACACCGCCAGGTGCTGGCGCAGCGCCAAGAGGGCCGCTTCCGGGCGCAGGGCGAAGTCCACCCCATCCCATTTCGGGCCGCCCACCGCACCCAGCAGCACCGCATCGGCGGCGACGGCGTCGGACAGGGTTTCGTCGGTCATCGGCACGCCGTGGGCATCGATCGCGGCACCGCCGATCAGACCGTTGGTCATGTCGAAGGCCAGCTCCCGGTGCTTGGCAAACCACTCCGCAACCCGGAACACCTGGTGCATGACTTCCGGACCGATACCGTCGCCGGCCAGCACGAGTACCTTTCGAGACACGACGCAAAACCCTTCCTAACTGTGCCGCTGGCCCGCGCTGCGCGCCGGCGGCGATGTGCGTGTGGTCGGCGCGGAGCGCCGGATCAGCCAACCGCTCCGAACAGCCAGGGCTGCCCGGCCCGCCGGCCTTGTTCGAACTGGGCGATCTCCTCGGCATGGCCGAGGGTCAGACCGATGTCGTCGAGGCCGTTGAGCAGGCAGTGCTTGCGGAACGGCTCGATGTCGAACTTGATCACACCGCCGTCCGGCCCGCGGATTTCCTGGGCCGGCAGATCGATGGTGAGTGTGGCGTTGGCACCCCGCGCAGCATCGTCGAGCAGCTTGTCGACGTCCGACTGCGGCAGGGCGATGGGCAGGATCCCGTTCTTGAAGCAGTTGTTAAAAAAGATATCAGCAAAGCTGGGCGCAATAACGCAGCGGATCCCGAAGTCCAGCAGTGCCCAGGGCGCATGCTCGCGCGACGAGCCGCAGCCAAAGTTCTCTCCCGAAACCAGAACCGAAGCCTTGCGGTAGGCCGGGCGATTGAGCACGAAGTCGGCAACTTCTTCGCCCTTGTCGTCGTAGCGCATCTCATCGAAGAGATGCCGGCCGAGCCCGGAGCGCTGAATAGTTTTCAAGAACTGTTTGGGAATAATCATATCGGTATCAACATTGATCAGCGGCAATGGTGCTGCGACACCGGTGTGAATGGTAAACGGTTGCATTTGTCCGGGCCTTCAGTAATTTTCGCTGTAGTCCACAGTCAATCGACTGGCCTCATAGGGCGTTTTCTTGCGCCTGTCGAGAGGCGGCAGGGCATGGCTGGCGTTTACCGGGGGCGCTGGTGGCCATTTCGGCCGCTGCCTGCTTCGTTGCCGGCAGTGCCACTTGGCCACAAGCTGCCCAGCGTCCCGCGCGTGTTGCTGCCCATGCTGCGGCACCCGCCGCTGCCGGCCCCATTTTAACGGGATTGGCCGGGCGTACCTAGCAGGCTGTTGAAGAACTCAAGCGGCAAAATGCGTCACGCCTCGCGACTTCGCTGTGGTCTTCGGCAGTCTGCTAGCCCAGGCCGCCGCCCCGGCTGCGTTCCGGTTGATCCGCCGCCGCCGCGGCCTCGTCGCCATCCTGGTGGGCCGGGCGGTCGTCCAAGGAAAAGCGCTGGCTGATCCAGTCGCGGGTGCGCTTCGACGCGCGGCCGTAGTAGCTGGCCACCCCGATCACCAGGCCGGCGCCGTTGCTGCCATCGTAAATTCCCAGGGTGCGGGAAAGTTCCTGGGCCGTCGTATCGCCGCCCACCAGCCACGCGTTGAAGGCCAGCACCAGGTGATGCTTGGGGAAATGCTGGCGGATCGCCGCTTCGATCCGTGGGTTGGGATTCTCGCAGACGACCACAAACAACTTCATCGGCCGGTCCGGGCAGCGGTGGGAGCCTTGGCAAGGTCGGTCAGGTGCCCACCGTTTGTCGACCCCGTTTCGCCAAACTGCAGTGCGGCCAAACGGGCGTAGAGGCCGCCGCGCGCCACCAGATCGCGGTGGCTGCCCTGATCGACGATGCGGCCGTGGTCCAGCACAACGATGGTGTCCACCCGCTGCACCGTGGCCAGGCGGTGGGCGACGACGATGGTGGTGCAGCCGGCCATCAGCCGTTCCAGGGCATCCTGCACCAGGCGCTCGTTCTCCGCGTCCAGCGCGCTGGTGGCTTCGTCCAGCAGCAGCAGCGAAGGGTTGCGCAGCATCGCCCGGGCAATGGCGATGCGCTGGCGCTGGCCGCCGGACAGGCGCACGCCGCGTTCCCCCAGATAGGTGTGGTAGCCCTCCGGCAGGGCGCTGACGAAGCCGTCGGCGAAGGCAGCCACGGCGGCATCGCGCACCTCCTCGTCGCTGGCGTCGGGGCGGCCGTAGCGGATGTTTTCCATGGCGGAGGTGGAAAACAGCACCGGGTCCTGCGGCACGATGGCGATGCGCGCGCGCAGGTCGGCGGGATCCACTTCGGCGATGTCCACGCCGTCCATCAGGATGCGGCCGCCGGTGGGCTGGTAGAAACGCAACAAGAGAGACAGCACCGTGCTCTTGCCCGCACCGGACGGGCCGACCAGGGCCACCGACCGGCCGGCCGTAATGGCGAGGTCGAAGCGGTCCAGCACGGCGATGTCGGGCCGCGAGGGGTAGCGGAAGGACAGCCCCTCGAAGGCAAGCGCCCCCTCCGCCGTTGCCGGAAGCTGCGCCGGCCACGGGCCGGTGGCGTCGGCCAGCGGCGTGTCCAGCAGCTCGAACAGGCGCTCGGTGGCGCCGGCCATGCGCTGCACGTCGCCCAGCAGCTCGGTCACCGCACCGGCGGAGCTGGCCACCATGATGGCGAAGAACAGGAAGGCGGCCATCTCGCCCGCGGTCAGCCGGCCGTCCAGCACCGCGTGGCCGCCGGCCCACAACACGAAGGCGATGCCGGCAAAGACGATGACGATCACCGTGGCCGTCATCGCCGCCCGCGCCTGGATGCGCCGGGCCGCCGCCTCAAACGCCGCTTCGGCACGGTCGGCGAAGGTGGCGGCTTCGCGCGCCTCGTGGCTGTGGGCGCGCACCGTGCGGATGCCGTGCAGGGTTTCGTCCACATGGGCGGCGAGATCGGCCAGCCGGTCCTGGCTGTCGCGGCTGCGCCGCCGCACCCGCCGGCCGAACACGATCACCGGCACCACCACCAGCGGGATCACCAGGGCCATCAGCCCGGTCATCAGCGGCGAGGTGATGAGCATCATGGTGGTGCCGCCGATGGCGGTGAGCAGGTTGCGCAGGAGGAAGGACACCGAGGTGCCGACGGCGCCCTGCACCACCGTGGTATCGGTGTTGAGCCGCGAGATCACCTCGGCGGTGCGCGTCTGCTCGAAGAAGGCCACGGGCAGCGACACCACGTGGCGGTAGATCTTGCAGCGCAGGTCCGCCACCACCCGCTCGCCCACCCACATGATCAGGTAGGAGCGCGTGTAGCTGGCGATCGCCAGCACCACGATCAGCCCGCACAGCACCGCCAGGGCCAGGTCGAGATGGCCGGCGCTGCCGTCGCCGAAGCCGGAGTCCACCAGCACGCGCAGCCCCAGCCCCAGCGACAGAATGGCCGACACCGCCACCAGCATCGCCACCAGGGCGGCGAGCACGCGGCCGCGATAGGGGGCCAGCCACGGCAGCAGCCGGCGCAGCACACCGAACCTGGGACGCGACGGCGATGCGGGCTGCCCTGCTTGGGCGTCCATTCTAATTCTCCCGTTGCCAGTCCGAAGTGCCGTCCGCGCCGTGCACCGGCGGCATAACCGTCCCGCGCGCGTTTACGCCGGTTGCACGCCACCACCGGTGTCGGCTATACACCGCTGCTTCGTACAGGGACGCCAGAGCGATTACGAGGGTGCGGCGGTGAAGGACGGCATTCATCCTGAGTACCATGAGATCACCGTTGTGATGACCGACGGGACCGAGTTCAAGACCAGGAGCACATGGGGCTCCCCGGGCGATACCATGCGCCTGGAGATCGACCCCAAGTCGCATCCGGTGTGGACGGGCGTTCACCGCGTCATCGAGCGCGGTGGCCAGATGGCCAAGTTCAACAAGCGCTTCGGCAAGTTCGGCCTGAAGTCCAGCTAGGTCGGGCAAGGCCAGGCCGGCGGCGTTACGCCAGCTCCTGCTCGCCCATCAGTTCAGGACAATCGGCCCCGATGGAGGGGCCGTTGATGAGGATGCCGCCCGCGCCGATCAGGGCGCGGCGCTCGTCGTCCGTCTGCACGTTCCACCAATAGGTATGGTCGCCGCCGAGTGCTGCAAGCACGGATTCGGCGATCTGCCGCGCCTCGTGCGCGGCGGCCGGCAGCACCGTGCCCAGCGCGCGCACCGGCAGGCCGTGGAAGCGCCTGAGGTCGCCGGATGCCGGATCGACCCGCACCAGCAGGTCGCGGCAGTCGGTGGTCAGGCTGCGCACCGCGCCCACCAGATGGGCGGCGGTGGCGGCTGGCGGCACATGCACCAGCTCCAAGGTGAGGTAGCGCAGGCGCAGTGCGTCTGAAAACCCGTGCAGGATGTCCACCAGCACCGGAAAATACGGCGCGTGCAGGGTGGCGAAGGCGACGGGGAGGATCACCTCCGCGCTGCGCCGGGCTTCCACCGCCGCCTGCAGTTCCGTCAGCGCGCCGTAGACGACGGCGAGGTCGAGGGCCGCCCGGCGGGCCGCCGGCACGCCCGCCCCCAGCACCGCCCCGCCGAGGGTCACCCGGCCATCGTCGTGCTGCCGCCGGGGCAGGCACTGGTAGTGGGTCACCCGGCCCCAGCGGGCGGCGAAGGTGGGGCGGAACACCAGGGTCACGCCGTCCGGCAGGCCCTCGCGCGCCGCGTCCGGCAGCGCGTCCATCAGGGCGGCTCCGCGCGGGCCATCGGGCGGCCAGTGCAGCTTCTGCCAGCGCGGCTCGCCCTGCTCCTGGCGCTTGCCCGGTGGTGCGGAGCGAAGGTCGGGCGCGGTTGGGCTGCCC
>JAGQRL010000258.1:0-8213 GCA_020425485.1 Rhodospirillaceae bacterium | reverse complement strand
TTGCCCACCAGCCGGTGCATCAGCTCGTTGGCGATCACCGCGGCCCGGCGCGTCGCTTCCGCTTCCGGCAGGTCGGCGAAGGAGAGGATGAAGGTGTCGTCGCCGTGCAGGCTGTAGACGTGGCGCACTTCCAGGTGGCGGCGGAACACGCCGTCGCAGATCAGCTCCACATTGCGGGCGTAGCGCGCCCATTCGGCCGCCACCACCTCCTTGAACGCCCTGAGCGTGACGATGTGCAGCGTTACCGACAGCGCGCCGGGCTCGCGGCGCAGCACCTCCTCCAGCGTCAGGTTGGAGAAGTCGGCACTTTCGATCAGCGAGGGTTCGTGGTGGTGCTCGGCGGGCGCAGGGTCCTGGGGCGCGCGGGGCTCATCCCCGGCGAACCAGCGCGACATCCTGGTAAAGCGGGATTGCAGCCAGCTTTCGGCCATCGTGTCCCGGTCTTCGCCTCCCGCGGGACCCCGCCCGCCAGCTTATCCCTAACCGGAAAGTGGTGAAGAACCTGTATCCACGGCCTTACGTGATCGCACCCCTACCGGCCGATGGGGCCGACATCCGTACCCATGTTCAAGAAGCGCTGGCGCCGGCGGGCGCGCAGGCTGGCACCGTCGATGTTGGAAAGGTCGGTCAGGGCCGTGGCGATGTGGTCGCCCACCGCGGCAATCATCTCATCGGGATTGCGGTGGGCGCCGCCGATGGGCTCCTTGATGATGTCGTCGATCACCTTCACGTGCTTCAGGTCGTTGGCGGTCAGCCGCAGGGCCTGGGCGGCGTCGCCCGCCTGGTCGGCGCTGCGCCACAGGATGGAGGCGCAGCCTTCCGGTGAGATCACCGAATAGATGGCGTGCTCCAGCATCAGCACCCGGTCGGCCACGGCGATGGCGATGGCGCCGCCTGAGCCGCCTTCGCCGATCACCGTGGTGATGATCGGCACCTCGATTTCCAGGCAGGTTTCGATGGACCGCGCGATGGCCTCGGCCTGGCCGCGCTCTTCGGACGCAATGCCGGGATAGGCGCCGGCGGTATCCACGAAGGTCAGCACCGGCATGCCGAACTGGTGGGCCAGCCGCATCAGCCGCTGCGCCTTGCGATAGCCTTCCGGCCGGGCCATGCCGAAATTGTGGAACACGCGGCTTTCGGTGTCGGCCCCCTTCTCCTGGCCGATCACCATCACCGCGCGGCCGCGGAAACGGCCCATGCCGCCGAGGATCGCCGGATCGTCGCCGAAGGTGCGGTCGCCGGAAATGGCGACGAAGCCGTCCACCAGGCGCTGCAGGTAGTCCACGAAATGCGGCCGGTCGGGGTGGCGCGCCACCTGCACCTTCTGCAGCGGCGTCAGCCGGTCGTAGGTGGTGCGCAGCAGCTTGACGACCTTGGTCTCCAGCCGCGCCACATCGTCGGAAATCTCCAAGGCACCCTGGTCGGAAAGCCGCCGCAGCTCCTCCAACTGGCTTTCCAGCTCGGCGATGGGCTTTTCGAATTCCAGGAACGCGTGGTGCATGACACCCTCTTTCGCTGTCGCAGCATCCACCTAGAGCTTTTTCGCCTGCGGCGGAAGCGGCTCCAGCCTTTACCCCCGCCCGGCACCGCAAGAGCGTAGACCGCTCTACCACAGCCAGGGCGGCGGGCAAGCACCGAACCGGCGGCTAGCCGTCTCCCGCCTTCGGTCCGCCACCGGCCAGGGGATGGTGGGTTTCCACCAGCCGGGTCAGCCGCTCCGTCTGCACATGGGTGTAGATCTGCGTGGTGGAGATGTCGGCATGGCCCAGCATCTGCTGCACCGACCGCAGATCCGCCCCATGCTCCAGCAGGTGCGTGGCAAAGGCATGCCGCAGCACATGGGGGCTCACCCGGCCGGGATCCACCCCCGCCTCTACCGCCAGTTCCTTCAGCACCTGGGCGAAGCGCTGGCGGGTGAGGTAGCCGGTTTCCGACTTGCGCGAGGGGAACAGGTAGCGGCTCTGGCGCGCTTCCTGGCCGGGGATCTGGAAATGGCTGCGCACCTGAAGATAGGCATTGAGCGCCTCGCGGGCCGGCTCCGTCAGCGGCACCACGCGTTCGCGCCCGCCCTTGCCGTAGACCAGCAGCGTGCCATCGGGCCGCAGCGCCGACATGGGCAGGCCCACCAGTTCGCTGACCCGAAGCCCGGTGCTGTACAGCACCTCCATCAGCGCGATCATGCGCACGCCTTCCGGCGTGGGGCGGCCCTGGGCGGCGGTGATGAGCTGCACCACCTCGGCTTCCGACAGCGTCTTGGGCAGGGCGCGCGGCTGGCGCGGGCTGTCCAGCGGGGCCGTGGGGTCGTCGATGCGCACGCCCTCGGACACCAGGAAGCGGAAGAACTGGCGGAGCGCGGAGAGCCGCCGCGCCTGGGTGCCGGCGGTCACCGGCACGCCGGCGGGATCGGCATAGCGGGCAAGGAAGGCCTGGAGGTCGGAGGTCTGGGCCTGCGGCAGCTCCACGCCACGCGGCACCAGGAAGGCCGCCGCGGTATCCAGGTCGCGGCCGTAGCCGAGCCGGGTGTTGGCCGCCGCCCCGCGCTCGGCCACCATCATGTCGAGGAAGGCATCCACCATGGGGTGGCGCGGTGCGGGCCGGCGGGCCGGCCGGCCGCGTGGGCGCCGTGGCGTCTCACTCATTCCTGCCGTTCCCCAACACCCGCTGCCCCGCTCAGGCCGGCAGCGTCCGTCTGTCCCGAAACTCCGATCGGCCGGCAGTCTATCCCGATTCGCGCCGGCTCCCCATGGGATTGACCTTGGGGCAGCACCGCGGCGGCGGGCCTCCTATGTTGCGGCGCAGCAACAGCGGACCACGAAGTGGTGCCGGTGCGTTGCCGCATCTTTCGGCCGGTGCTTCGCATTCTATCTATTGCCGTTGGAGACACCGGGCCGAGCCGGCCCGCCGATAAGCCGCGGAGGATCAACCTTCGTGGGGAGAGAAACGCCGCCCCCAATCCGATGAGGAGCGGCAATACCAATGAGCGACATCACGACAACGGCCATCCCCCGGCCAGCAGCCGGGCCGGCCCCCAATGGACGCAGAGCCGCTGCCGCAGCGCGGCGTCTGGCGCGGCCGTTCACCCAGGCGGCCGGCGGCCTGGCCGGAGCTTGGCGGGCGGGCCGGGACTGGTTTGCCTGGGTGGAGACCGACGACCTGCCCATGGCCTTCCTGCCCGGCCACTGCCTGAAGCTGCGCTACCGCGACCCGGCCACCCGCAGCGCCGGGCAGGACCACGCGCGGTAGGCCCGCCCGACGAGCCCTCAGGCCCGCTTCCAGGTGGTGCCCTGGGGGCCGTCCTCCAGCACGATGCCGGCGGCGGCCAGCTCGTCACGGATCTCGTCGGCACGGGCGAAGTTGCGGGCCTTGCGCGCCGCCGCCCGTTCGGCGATCAGGCCCTCGATGGCCGCGGGATCCGGCCCCGCCGCAGCGGCTGCGGCACCGGCGTGGAACCAGGCTTCCGGGTCGCCCTCCAGCAGCCCCAGCAGGCGGCCGCCGGCCAGCAGATCGGCCTTGGCACGGGCGACCGCGCCCGCGTCCCCCGCCTTGTTGAGCACACCGGCGAGATCGTGCAGGCAGGCCAGCGCCTGTGGCGTGTTGAGGTCATCGCCCAAGGCTTCGGCCAGGGCAGCCGGCGGCGTTGCGGCTTGGTCCACCGCCACATCGGCATGGGGGCGGAGCGCGCCATACAGCCGGTCGAGCTGCTTGCGGGCGCCCGCCAGCCCGTCCTCCGTAAAATCCAGCGGCTGGCGGTAGTGGGCGCCCAGCAAGGCGAGGCGGATGGCCTCGCCGGGGTGGCGCTCCAGCAGGTCGTGCACGGTGAAGAAGTTGCCGAGCGACTTCGACATCTTCTCGCCGTTCACCGTCACGTAGCCGTTGTGCATCCACACCCGCGCCATCATCGGGCTGCCATGGGCGCAGCGGCTCTGGGCGATTTCGTTCTCGTGGTGGGGGAACACCAGGTCGAGCCCGCCGCCATGGATATCGAAGGTCTCGCCCAGATGGGTGGCGGCCATGGCGGAGCATTCGATGTGCCAGCCCGGCCGGCCGCGGCCCCAGGGGCTGTCCCACCCCGGCTGGTCGTCCGCACTGGGCTTCCACAGCACGAAATCGGCGGGATCGCGCTTGTAGGGTGCGACATCGACGCGGGCGCCGGCGATCTGCTCGTCACGGCTGCGGCCGGACAGCGCGCCGTAGTCCGGCATCGAGGGCACGTTGAACAGCACATGGCCGTCCGCCGCATAGGCATGGCCGTGGGCGATCAGGGCGGCGATCAGCGCCTGCATTTCCGCGATATGGGCGGTGGCCCGCGGTTCCACGTCGGGCGGCAGGGCGCCAAGCGCCGCCATGTCGTCGTGGAACATCTTGGTGGTGCGCTCGGTCACCGCCGCGATGGTCTCGCCGCGCTCCTTCGCCGCGGCGATGATCTTGTCGTCCACATCGGTGATGTTGCGCACATAGGTGACGTGGGCGAAGGCGTGGCGCAGCAGCCGCACCAGCACGTCGAACACCACCACCGGCCGGGCGTTGCCGATATGGGCGGTGTCGTAGACCGTGGGGCCGCAGACATAGAGCCGCACATGGTCGGGATCGATGGGCTCGAACTTGGCCTTGGTGCGGGTCAGCGTGTTGTAGAGCGAGATCTGCATGGCACTGCTACGCTTGCGGATCGGGAAGGGGCCGGTGGGGCGCCGATGCGGTTACTGGGCGGCGACGGGGCTGTGTAGCCTAGGCCGGCTCGCCACACAAACGCGCATGGGCGCGGGCCCGGCCGATCAAGGGTAGCAGGGCGGCCATTTCCGGCCCGGCGCTGCGCCCGGTGAGGGCCTGGCGCAGCGGCAGGAACAGGGGTTTGCCCTTGCGCCCGGTGGCCGCCTTCAGCGCTGCCGTCCAGCCCTTCCAGGTGTCGGCATCCCACGGTTCGGCGGGCAGCAGGCGGGCCGCTTCGGCCAGATAGTCGGGCTCCTCGACCAGCGGGGTGATCGGCCCCTTGGCCACCTGCCACCAGTCCACCAGGTCGCCGAGGCGTTCGATATTGGGGTGCACGGCATCCCAGAAGGCCCGGTCCATGCCGTCCACGCCCAGGGCCGCCACCCGCTCCGCCACGTCGTCGAAGGGGATGGCGTGCAGCAGCTTGGCGTTGATGCGCACGAACTCCGCGGGGTCGAGCTTGGGCGTGGCGCGGGCGAAATGGCCGAAATCGAAGCTCTCGACCAGCGGTGCCAGGCTGGTCAGCGGCTCCACCGGCAGCGACGTGCCCACCCGCGCCAGCACCGCCGCCACCGCCATCGGCTCCAGCCCGTCCTCCTCGCGCAGGGCCGCCAGGCTGAGACTGCCGAGGCGCTTGGACAGGCCCTTGCCCTCCGCATCGGCCAGCAGCGGCAGATGGGCGAAGGTCGGCGGCTCCGCCCCCAGGGCTTGGAACATCTGCACATGCCAGGCGGTGTTGGTGACGTGGTCTTCGCCGCGCACCACATGGGTGATGCCCAGCCCGACATCGTCGATCACCGAGCACAGGTGATAGAGCGGCCGCCCGTCCTCGCGGATCACCACCGGGTCGGACAGGTCAGCACCGTTGAAATGCACAGGGCCGCGCACCGCGTCCTGCCAGTCGATGGGCGCATGGTCGAGCTTGAAGCGCCAGTGCGGCCGGCGGCCGGCGGCTTCCAGGCGCTGCCGGTCGGCGGCGGTCAGCGCCAGGGCCGCCCGGTCATAGATCGGCGGCCGCCCGCGCGCCAGCAGGGTGCGGCGCTTGAGGTTGAGATCCTCGGTGGTCTCGTAGCACGGGTAGAGATGGCCCGACGCCTTCAGCCGCTCGATCCCGTCGGCATAGTCGGCGGTGCGGTCCGACTGGCGCTCGTAGGCATCCCAGTCCAGCCCCAGCCAGGCCAGGTCGCGCTCGATGGCGGTGGCGAAGTCCGCCGTCGAGCGCTCGCTGTCGGTGTCGTCCAGGCGCAGCACGAAGCGGCCGCCGCGGCTGCGCACGAACAGCCACGCCACCAGGGCGGTGCGCGCATTGCCGACATGCAGCAGGCCGGTTGGGCTGGGAGCGAATCGGGTGTTGGGGGGCACGGACGGGGCCTGCTGTCCTCTGGGCTGTGGGGGGCTAGGGCCGGCCGCTACTGCGGGGCGACCGCGCAGCCCTGCCCGGAATTGGCCAGGGCGGATGCCGCCCCGCCGGTGTATTCGCGGCTGCAGGCGGTGGGATCTTCTTCCTCCGCCGGCGGCGGGGGCGGCGGTGCCGCCGTCTGGCAGGCGGCGAGCAGCAGGGCGGCCCCGAGGGCGAGGGCCGACGGGCGGATCTGGCGCGCGCTCGTGCGGCCGGAGGCGAGGGGCTCGGCGGTGGCCATGGGCAGGTTTCCTTTCGACGGGCGCATCGGTACGGTTGCGCCACGGTAGCGTCAATGCGGCAGCAGGTGAATCGGCAAACACCGATCGGGCGAGGTCGGTTCCAGACTCAATTGCCGCATGGCTGATGGGGGAGTTGCGTACGAACCCCAGTGGCCGTCGGCCGCGCTCGGCCGGCAGCGGTCTGGCGTTCACAAGGCTGGCGCGCGGGTAAGAATGTGGTATAGCCATCCGCGCTCAAGCCAGTCCGGGCCCTTGGCCCGAACGGCCGTGGGGCCTGCCTTGTGGTTAAGCAGTCCGCCCCCGCGCCGGCCGGTTTTCACAGTACGCGTTGGCGCACTGCCCCACCAGAGACGGACCCCCATGGACGACGTTCAGGACAAGATCTTCGACATCATCGCCAAGGAACGGCGGCTGGACCGGGCCTCGCTGACGCGCGAGACGCGACTGGACGAAGTGGACATCCAGTCCGTCGATCTCGTGGAGATCATCTTCGCCATCGAGGACACGTTCGATGTCGACATTCCCCAGGAAGAGGATGCCTTCAAGCTGGAGACCCTGGGAGACATTGCCGACGGCGTGCGGCGGCTGATTGCCGAAAAAGAGCAGGCCGCGGCTGACGCCTGAGCCATCGGTCGCCCACGGCAGGCCAGGGGGGTGATGGGTATGGCACGCGTTGCGATCACCGGGCTCGGCTGCGTTACCGCCTGCGGGAATTCCGTGGCGGAGGCTTGGCCGGCGGTCTCAGAAGGCCGGTCGGGCATCCGCGAGATCACCGGCATCGCCGAACCGCTGAAGATCAAGATCGGCGCCCAGGTGCGCGGCTTCCGGCCGGAAGACCATTTCGACCCGCGGGTGCTGCCGGCCTACGATCCGTTTTCCCAATACGCCCTGGTGGCGGCCCGCGAGGCGGTGGCCGACAGCGGCATCAATCCCGCCGACGCCGACCTGGACGAGCGCATGGCGGTGATCATCGGCACCGGCATGGGCGGGTCGGCCACCATCGATGCGCTGGCCCGCCGGATCTACGGCGAAGGGGCCACGCGGGCGCACCCCAACACGGTGCCGCGCCTGATGCCCAGTGCGGCCTCCTCCAACATCACCATGGAATTCGGCATCCGCGGGCCGGCCTTCGCCGTGACCAGCGCCTGCGCCTCCTCCACCCACGCCGTCGGCGAGGCCTATTGGATGGTGCGCAGCGGCCGGGCGACGGCGGCCATCACCGGCGGATCGGAAGCCGGGTTCGTCTACGGGTTTCTGCCGCCCTGGTGGGCGCTGCGGGTGATGGATGCGGTGTCCTGCCGGCCGTTCAGCAAGGACCGCCAGGGCTTTGTGCTGGGCGAAGGCGCGGCCGTGCTGGTGCTGGAGGATCTGGAACGCGCCCAGGCCCGCGGGGCCAGGATCTATGCGGAAATCCTCGGCTACGGGCTGTCGTCGGATGCCCAATCCCTGCTGGAGCCGTCTGCCGAAGGGGCGGCGCGCGCCATGCGCGGGGCCATCAGGGAAGCCGGCGTCGGGCTGGAGGAAATCGGCTACATCAACGCCCACGGCACCGGCACCCAGGCCAACGACGTGAACGAGACCCGGGCGATTCGCCAGGTGTTCGGCCCGCTGGCCGATGGGCTCGGGGTCAGCTCCACCAAGGCGGTGCACGGCCACGCGCTGGGCGGCACCGGCGCCATCGAATGCCTGATCACCGCCAAGGCGGTGGCCGAGCAGATGATGCCGCCGACCGCCAACTACACCGAACCCGACCCGGACTGCGACCTCGACTACGTGATCGAAGGCGCGCGCCCCAAGTCGTTCCGCGCCGCCGTCACCAACTCGTTTGCCTTCGGCGGCCTCAATGCGGTGCTGGTGCTGGGAAC